>CAYSPB010000027.1:0-34531 GCA_964432695.1 uncultured Nannocystaceae bacterium | reverse complement strand
GATGGTGTAGTTCATCAGGATCTGCATGCCGTAGATGTGGAAGAACGGCAGCACGGCAAAGCACACGTCGGCCTCGCCCATTTCGATGAACTCCCTCGCTTGGCACAGGTTTCCAACCAGGTTGCGATGCGTCAGCATCACGCCCTTGGGAAAGCCCGTGGTCCCCGAGCTGTAGGGCAGCGCAACGACGTGGTCGGCGAGGTCGACTTCCACCTGGGCAGCCAGTGGCTCGCCAAACAGGGTCGACAAGGCGGGCGCGTCCGCCTCGTCGAGCACGTAGATCTCTTCGATGCCGCACTTCGCGGCGGCTTTGCGCGCCGTCTCGAGGAACATCGCGACCGTGATGATCGCGGTGGCCTTGGAGTCGGCGAGCTGGAACGCGATCTCCTCAGCGCCGTAGGTCGGGTTCAGCGTCGTGACGCATGCGCCCGCGTATGCGAGCCCATGAAACGCAACCGCGTAGTCGGGAATGTTCGGAGCCATGAGCGCCCACGTGGCACCCGGTCCGACGCCGCGCGCCTTCAAGCCCCCAGCGAAACGGCGAATGCGGTCGGTGAGCGTGGCATAGCTCGTCGCGGTGCCCGAGCCGCCCTCGATGAAAGCGGCCTTGTCTGCAAGCCGCTCCGCGTGCGACAGGACGAAGTCGGTGATCGACTCATCTGCGAGAACGACGTCGGGAAGCTTGCTCTTCAGGATCCGCACGGACGGAAGTCTATCGCGGGCCCGCGGCCGGTTCGGGCACGATCAACCCCGCCACGAGACAATCACGCATCGCGGCGTCGATGACGTCTCCCAGCCCGGCATCGAGCTCTTCGGGCGTGGGCGGCGTGCCCTGTTCGGTGGGCAGTGTCACCAGGCCTGCGTCAATCTGAGCGCGTAGCAGGCTCACCAGGGCATCTCGGTCGCGGGTTCCATCCATCGCGTCGAGCAGCGACGCGTGTAGCGGATGCAGCGGCTGATAGTTGTTCCCGGGCGTGGAGACGAAGCCGAGTTCGGCAACCTCGAGGCGGGTCAACGAAAGCACGCGCGGACGGATGGGCATCGTAGGCGCTTGCGTCCTCCTCAACGGCCGCTGTCCGGATCCTTGCCGGCGCGGTCTTGCTCAGGAGCGTGGCGCGAAACTGCCGAACGACGGCAAGGTCGAGCATTTGCTCGGCCGCCCGACGATTCTCGTGACGCGCACAAGCCTCGGCCGCAGCTACGGCGAACGCCTCCTGCTGGATCCCCAGGGGCGCCACATCGTCGACGTAACGCAGACCATGCGCCTCGGCAGCATCCCAAACCTCCGACACCGAGAACGCGCGATGATGCGTCACCGCGTACTCGTGCGCGACGTAGTTTTCGCCGTAACTCAGCGCAGCATCGATCTCGGCCGCGACGGCTGCTCCGCGGTGGGTCGCCTGCAAGCCCGGGGCGGCACGCAACGCTTCGAGCGCGGCCGCAGGGGACGCATCGGACATCTCCACGGCCATGCGCAGCACCTCGCGAATGCCATCACCCGGCCGCACGTTGTAGCTCAGATACGCGATTCCCAAGGGAGACAGGGTGCGGGCGAGCAGCCTCCACAGGGCTGCACGCGTGTTTTCATCGATCCACGAGAACACGCCGTGGGCCACGACCGCGTCGAAGGCTTCCGCTTCCGCCTCGAACGCAGCCAGGTTCACCGCGTGCAGCCGCACGTTCGCCAGTCCGAGCGCCTCGATGCGCCGCTGTCCGACGGCGATGGCGGCAGCATCCACGTCGATCCCCACGAACGACGCGTCGGGCATGCGGGCCGCCATCGCCAGAACGTTCACGCCGTGGGCGCAACCGATTTCGAGAACCCGCGCCCGCTCCCACGGACCCGGGTCGATCCCCCAGCGACGGGCGAGGCCGAAGAGCGCTCGAGGATGCGTCTGCGCAACGGGTCGGTCGGCGTACGAGTCCTGCATCGCGGAGCGCAGGGTACCCCGCGTCAGCCCTCGCCGAGCCCGAGACGGCCACGAAGCTCCGCGATCCAGCCCTCGAGATTGGTCAGCGTGGACTCGACCAGTCGCGGGTCGTCGTGGAGCTGCTCGAGAGCCACGCGCAGCTCCGCTTTGGCCCGGCGCAACCGGCTCGCCACGGTGCCTTCGGGCAGCTCGAGCACAACGGCGATTTCGGACCGCGACAGCTCCTCGAAGACGTGCAGCTCCAGGGCCGCCTGCAGCGCGAACGGGAGGCTGCGCAGCGCCTGCAGCAACAGCGCCTGCTCCTGGCGAACCGCCACCACCGCGCTGGGTGAGGAGGACACCGACGCGAGACTGGTACTCGCCTCCGCGAAGTCGGGGGCCCGAACGTGGCGCTTGAGCTCGTCGCGGGCGACGTTGTACGCGATGCCCAGCAAGTAGGTTCGAAAGCTCGAGTCGCCGCGAAACCGACCAAGGCTCTTGGCACAGCGCTCGAACACGGTTGCCACGAGGTCTTCGAGCCTGGATGCATCCGGGCACTTGTTCGCGAGGAAGCGACCGACCACGTCGAGGTTCCGCTCGATGAGCTGCTCCCCCGCCGTCCGCTCGCCCTCGACCCAGCGCCGATACAGGCGCGCGTCGTCATCCACGGGAAGCGACTCCAAGGCGACCGCGCTCACAGGGAGCCCTCCCGGACCGCGAGTTCGTGTAGGACGGACGATACGTCGTGCGCAGCGTTGGAAACCGGGCGTTCACGGACGGCGATTCCGTACCATCCCAGACTCGCGTAGGCATAGCGCCGGCCGTCACCCGAGAGCGCAAAGACCAGCGAACGTCCGGTCTTCGCCGTCTGCACGGTTTGTCGTTGGCCGCGCCACAGGGCGTGCACGCCTTCGTCGCGCAGCATGAGAAGATCGCCCTCGTCGCTGGTCGCGACGCGGACGAAGGCGGGTGCCCCAAAATCCAGCCACGACTCCGTGGGAACCGCCTTGAACACGCCTGCGCCGTCGCGTTCGAACGCCAGCGGTTCCTCCCCGACGAAGAGCAGATGGTTCTCGTCGGGCCACACGTGAAGACTCGACATGAGCACCTCCCCCCCCATCGGCAGACGCTGATGCGTGCCGTCGAGCGACCAGACGTGAAGCTCGGCCTCACGCCCGCATGCCGCGGCGACGAAGCCGGCGCCGGCAACCAGGGCACCGCAGCCTGTGAACCCGTCGAAGACTCGTGGCGCGTCCTCGATGATGGTCGTCGCCGTCCCATCCTTCCAGCTCCACAGCACGCCTTCGTGTATCCCGAACAGCGTGCCGTCCGGGCTCATCGTGATGTGGTCGGCAACGGGCGCCTCGGCTTCGATCACTCCTGACTCCAGGCCGAACAGCGGCGTGGGATGACCTCGGTGCGCGACCGCAGCGCGCCCGTGAGCCTCGTCGAGAACCACGCGGTGCGCGGTCCAATCCAGCTCTGCGAGGACCCGGCTCGTGCCCGCGTCGACGTCCCAGACCCGCAGCGTGTAGTCCTGCGCGCTCGAGACGGCCGTCGTACCATCGCGCGACAGCGCAACGTCGAGGATCGGCGCCGAGTGAGCGTCGAGCGCGTGCACCGTGGGAAGCTCGAAGCGCCGGAGTACGCGGTCCGCACTCACGGCCCAGACGGCACCCTCCGCGTCGAAGTGGGCACTCTGAATCGAGGACGGGGCCGTCAGCGACGTTTGGCTCAGGCTGAGCAGGTGATGCACGAGCAGCGTGCTTCCCGTGTTCGTGACCGCGTACATGCCGTCGGGTGAAAACCCCACCAACGCACCTTCGACGGTGCGCGGCACCGCCATCCTCCCGTCGATCCGGTTGATGAACGTATCGCCATCCCCCGTCTCCGCGGCGATCCAACGCCCGTCGGGGGCAACGCGAAGGCTCGTGTATTCGATGTCTTCGGCGGAAAGCCGCAGCACGTAGTCGTTGTCGAGGTTCTGGCGGAAGATCCCCGTGCTGTAGCCACGAATGAACATGAAGCCGTGGTTTAGATCGAACGCGACGTCGTCAGCGGCGGGACCCAAAGTCTGCGTGACGCCAAGGCGAAGGTCGTGCACGAACGCTGCACCACGGTTTTCGATCCACGCCACTTGCGACCCGTCGGGATGCACGCGGACGCGACGAATGGAGGCCTCGGTTTCGTGGCGCCACTCGGCGCCGCCGTGAACCTCCACGTGGACGACATGGTCGTCCTCCTCGATCCGGGCAATGACCGAGCCGTCGGAGGAGGCAGCGATCTTGTTGAGGTGCGGCATCTCGGCGACGCAGCGGGGGTCAACCGTACCGAGGCGGCGAGGATCGTCGAGCTCCATCTCGGCCCAGCGAGGGCCCAGCATCATGGTGTTCGCCGGCAGGGGTTTCTGGCGCAAGCCGAGCTCGGCCAGCGGGACCTCGAGGGTGCCCGACTTGGACAACTCGTGGGCATGCCAGTCCCCGTCGAGTCCGTAGAAGAGCAGCCCGCCACAAACCGCCGGGTACATGGCGCCCGGTGGGAGTGTCACCTCGAGCGACGCAGGCCCCAGCGCGACCGCCCGTTCGACCAGAGACCGCGCCTGCGCCCCGAAGGTCTCCAGCGTTCGCAGCGCAGTGAGGGCACGCGCGGGGTCTTCGGGCAACGCCGCCTCGGCCTGCAACAGCGCGACCGTGGGGTCGTGATCTTGGTCGGCGATCGCCGCCACGCTGGCGCCGGCCCCCAAAACCCCGGCCACGATCCAGGTCGAGGGACGTCGCCACCGGGACCGCCGGCGGGTCGTCAGCGCGGCCGCAAAGGCGCCAACCGTCTCGAAGCGGGCATCCGGCGCGGCGTTTCGTCCGCGGCGAAGCACCGCGTCGACGCCCGCCGACACGCGCCGCCGCGGCGTCGGCTCCTGTCCAGGAAGTCCACCGTGCAGCAGCTCGTGCGTAGTCGTCGAAATCGCATACTGGTCCGAAGCCGGCGTCGCGCTCGCCCCCTCGAACAACTCGGGCGCCATGTAGCCCGGCGTGCCCGCAGTGGTCGTTTGCAAGCTCCCGGAGATCTCGCTCGGATCCACGGCGGTCGGATCGAACCGGGCGAGTCCGAAGTCCGCCACCCGCACGCGGCCGTCTCGACCCAGAAGGATGTTCGAGGGCTTGAGGTCTCGGTGGACCAGACCTTCGTCATGGGCCGCCTGCACGCCGAGTGCGACCTGGCGCATGACGTCCACCACCGCGGCCTCGCTGCGATGCTCTTCCTCGAACCAGCCACGCAGGGTCCAACCCTTGACGTATTCGGTTGCGAGGAAAACCTGACCGTCCTCGGTCGCACCGACCTCATAGACCGGCAGCACGTTGGGGTGCGAAAGCCGAGCCAAGGCCTTGGCCTCGCGAACCAGCTCGTCATGGTCGTCCGCACGTGTCGAGAGCACCTTGAGGGCGACGAGCCGGTCGAGCTGGTTGTCGAACGCCTTGAACACCACGCCGCGGGCGCCCGCGCCCACGCGCTCGAGGAGCGAATATCGGCCGATGCGAATCGGCCCCTGATTGTCCCCGAAGACACGCCGATACACTGCACTCCGCAGATGGGACCGCTCGAGTCCGACGAAGGTGAGGAAATCGGGCTGGGACACGGCGAGCGTGGGCAACGTCATCGTAGCGGGTGAGTGGACCCGCTTCGCGCCGCTGATCACGAAGGGCGAACAAAGGCCGCTGCGGCCCCGATGCCGGACGCCAGAGCCCTCAGGCGAGCAGCCGGCCCAGCAGAGACTGGACGTCGTTGGCCGCGGAGAGGGGTGCGCCGAGCGTGGCCACCGTGAAGCGGTGCTCACCGGCCTGCAGCGCGGTCGCGTACAGGCCCTCGGCCAACCAGCCTTCGCGCGCGCAGGCCTGCGCGACGTCGCGCCCGGAGCCCTTGGCCGAGCCGAGCGCGGCGAGTGCCTCAAGGTCGTCGTTGCCTACGCCACCCAGAAGCAAGCCGTCGTCGGAGGCGACTGCAGCCGCACGAAGACCTGCATCGTCGGCATTCTGCGCCAAGAACAGGCGAATGGCCCGGCTGGGGTCAGCGCTACGAAGAATGCGTCGCTCGGCTTCCATGCCGCGCAGTCTGCCCGACCTGCACGATGTGCCGAAAAAACCGACACCATCGCGGGCCCGAGCGTCTAGTGGGCGCTGGCACGGTAGCCCTGCAGTCCTGCCAGGTACGTCGCCAACGACGGCCACGCCCGCGTGAGCGGCACGGTCTCCTCGGCCGCCGTTGGGCCAGCGGCGTTCAAGCGCTCGCGCGCGTCATCTGGACGCCCCGCTTCGTGCAGCGCGAACGCCCAGAGCAGTCGCAGCCGCCGCAGGCGTCGGGCCGGCAGCACGCCCTCTGCCTCCAGCCAGCGCTCGGACAACAGCTGGTCCACGTCCGCATGTCGGCCGCGGCGCAGCAAGATGATTACCCGCGGCGTCAGCAGCAACGCGCGCTGAGGCTGCGAGAGCTCCGGCGCATGACGGTCGAGATACGCCTCGGTCGCGTCGATGTCGGCGTCCGCGACGAGCAACTTCGCCGTGGCCGCCGCACCGACGAAGTGACCCCAGGTCGCCGCGAGCGAGCGCCGAAGCTCCGGGGCTTGTTCGAGCGTGCGGCATATCGCCTGCGCTTGTTCGGGCCGACCGAGTTCGATGAATGCGGAGGCGGCGTTGGCCTGAAAGAGATGCGCATAGCCAGGCAACCGAGCAACGCGTGCCTTCTCGGCACACGACTCGAACGCGACCAGTCCCTCGCGGAGCCGCCCCTGGTTGACCATCGCGACCGCATCCTGGTTGAGCGCGGCCAACGTGCGCGCTGCGACGATCATCCGCGCGTAGAGCACCACGACCCCGACGATGACCGCCCCAAACGCCAGCAGCAGCACCAACGGCAATCCAACGCCGATCAGGTTCGCAAGCACGGCACAAGCCGCAATGAGCGCTGCCAGCAAAACGGGCAGGAGGAGCAGCTTGGTTCGACGCGTCATGCCTCGGCAACCAGACGAACGCCGCGGCGGAACGTTGCATCGTTCAGTGCGTCTGCGGACGCCACGCAAGCGCGACGGGCATCGCCGACGCAGGTCGCAGCGTGCCCTGGGCGCTGTCGCGCGCGGGCTGCAGGGTGCTGATGCGAACGCGCTGGAGCATGCGTGCGGTGATGGTCACCGCCTCGACCAGCGCCAGCTCCCGACCGATACACATGCGCGACGCGCGACCGAACGGGTAGTAGGCGCAGGGGTGCCGCTTGGGCGCATCGGGCCCGAAGCGGCTCGGGTCGAAGCCCAGCGGATTGTCCCAGTACTCCGGGTGGCGATGCGAAAGGTAGGGCGAAAGCAGCACGCCAGCTTCGGCAGGCACGGTGTGGCCGCTGGGCAGGGTGTCTGGCGCGATGGTGCGCCGTGGAAAGACCCACGCCGAGGGGTGCAGACGCAGCACCTCTTGCACCACTTGCATCGTCAGCGGAAGCTGCCGGAGCGATGACGCGCTCAAGGGCTCGTCGAGGGCATCCACCTCGTCGACCAGGCGCGTGTACCAGTCGGGGTGCAACGAGAGCCGGTTCATGATCCACGTGAGCGTGAGCGCGGTGGTCTCGTGCCCGGCCATGAACAGGGTGATCAGCTCATCACGCACCTGCTCGTCCGAGAGTGGCTTGCCGTCGTCATCTCGGGCCGAGAGCAGCTGCCCGAGGAGGCCCTCGTCATCGCCGTGGGATCGCTGGTCGGCAATGCACCGCTCCACGCTCGACTGAATGCGCTTGCTCGCCCGGACGAACCGCATGTTGGCTGGTGTCGGCAGGCGATCGAAGACTGGGGGCGCCACCAGCCGCGAGTTGATCGCGCCGGCCAGCACGCTCACGTCGTCGCAGAAGGCGTCGAGTTCGTCGCGGATATCCCACGCAAACAGGGTCCGCGTGATCGCCCGCAGCGTCACCCAGCCCATCTCGTGGGTGAGGTCCTCGAGGCGCGCACGCCCCTGCCAGCGGTGAAGCAGCTCATCCGTCGAGGCGACCAAGTCGGGCACGAGCGTGTGGACCGAGCGACGGCTGAACAGCGGCTGCAGCACCCGGCGGCTACGTCTCCACGTGGCGCCGTCGGAGACGAGCAGCCCCTCGCCCGTGATTCGCTCCAAGCGCCGGTAGGGTAGGCGGCTGTAGTGCCCGGCCTTGTCGTGCAGCACGTGTTCGACGTCGTCCGGGTGCGCGAGCACCACCACATCCTTGGGACCAAAGCGCAGCCGAAAAACGTCGCCGTGCGCGTGCCAGTGGCGGGTAAACGCCTCCACCAAGTTCCGGTCCACGTCGAGCACGTTGCCCAGCAGTGGAAGCGGATCGGGGCCTGGAAGGGACGGATGCGCCGGCACCTCTTCAGTCTGCGGCGGCACGGCCGGTTCGTCTTTGGACAAATCTGGGCATCATCATGCTATTTTCGGCACAATGCTGACCGATCTGCCGCTGTTCTTGAGCGTGGCGGAGCTGGGCAGCTTCACGCAGGCGGCCGCAGTTCAGGGACTGCCACGCTCCACGCTCAGCCGGCGCATACGGGCGCTGGAGACCGCCTTGGGGTGCCGACTGCTCGAACGAACGACCCGACACGTTCGCCTCACGCCCGAAGGTCATCGGCTCGCCGAAGACGCTCGCCCGCTCGTCGGCAGCCTGCAGCGGCTGCTCGAGGATGTGCGCGACCAGGGTGACGCCCCGACCGGCCGCGTTCGGGCGGGCGCCCCCGTGGGTTTAGGCCGGAACTTCCTGACCCGCTTCATCGCCGAACTCCGCGAAGAGCTGCCGGGCATCGTCGTCGAGGTCCTCGCCTCCGACGGGCCGCCGAACGTGATTCGCGATCAACTCGACATCGCGTTGGCCGAAGGGCCGCTGCCCGAAACGGGAGCCATCGCCAAGCAGCTGCTCGCGACCGAGGCCCGCTGCGTTGCCTCGCCAGCCTACCTCGCCGAACACGGGACGCCGACCTCGCCCGATGACCTTCGCCAGCACGCCACGCTGCACCGACCCCGCGGCCCAGGTCCTGCACGCTGGCCGATGCGTGACGGCGACTCGGTCGAGATCACGCCCCTGCTCTCGACGACGGACGTGGGCGCGCTGATCGACGTGACGCGGGGCGGCTTGGGCATCGCCTTGCTCTCGGACGCTCTCACGCAGGAAGCTCGCGACGCGGGTGAGCTCGTACAGCTGCTGCCCGAGATCGCCGAACCGCGAACGTACTACGCGGTCTTCGCCCATCACGAACCGCCTCGACGGGTCCGTGCCGTCCTCGACTTCGCCACGCGATTCATCGCCCGCCTCGTCCTCGCGGCAGAGGTGGAGTGAACCTCGCGGACGACGAATTCCAGCAGCGGTTGCATAGGTCCACGCGTGCGCTTCGCCCAAGGCCTGCTCTCGCAACCGCGCGAACGTGGGGGCGTCTCGACGGGTGCCGCCATGAACAGTTCGACCCTTCGCTTGGCTTCTCTTCTCGCCTTGGCCCTTCCCGCGATCGCCTGTGATCCCAGCGGCGGCAACGGTTCAGCGGATACCGACGCCGCAACCGATGGCGACACCGATGATGCAGAGGGCGACGGCGGTTCCGGGGCGAGCGGCACCGCGAGCGACACCGACATCCCCGGTGACGACGGTGGCAACGATGACGGCGATGGAAACGACGATGGCGGCGGAAACGACGATGGCGGTGCCGACCCCCCACCCGCCGACTACGCGTTGGGCAGCGTCGTGCTGTCCGAGGCGCACGTCGAGGGCAGCGGGTCAGCCTCGGGCTCGGTGAGCGCCGCCTTCATTCCCGACGCAGCGGTGGCGGTGGAAGCCTGCACCCAGCAGGTGGCGGGCTGCGAAATCGCGGTCGTACCCGACTGTCCCGCCGGCTGCGGCGACGGAGAGTACTGTGGGTTCTCAGACGGCTGCGAGAGCGCGTGTCTCGACATTTGCGACGCGGTCTGCGACGACGACGAGGTCTGCTACTTCGCCGCGCCGGGCCAAGCCGCCTGCCGCGACCTCGAAGACTTCGATGCCGGCTCGCTGTCGTTCAGCGGCACGACGACGCCGATCACTCTCTTCCCGCCGTACGTCGCCAACGGCTTCGACACGGGCTCACCGTACCTTCCCAGCAGCGACGTCACCATCTCGGCGAGCGGCGCCACCGAGGCGGGCTTCGACGCCTTCGATGCAACCTTCGGCACCACCACGCTGATGAACAGCAGCCTCGACGACGTCTCCGTCTCGCAGGCCTACGGCAGCGGCCCCATGCCCGTGCAATGGCAAGCCGGGACCGATGACGTGCTCGTCAGCGTGACGGTCAGCGCCCTCGACGGAAGCTATGGCACCGTCACCTGCGAGGCCGACGATGCCAGCGGTGGCTTCGACGTGCCCCGCGAAGCGATCGAGGCGGCGGTCGACGGCCAGGATGCGGCCGCGATCTCCGTCGCCCTGACGCGGCGTCGCGTCGAGATTATCGACGGCCTCACCACCACCGGCGAGCTGCTGTTCGCCGAAGTCCAGCCCGACGGTCGCCTCGAGCTCATCACCAGCTCCACCGCCTCCGCCACCATCGAAGGCTGCGGCTTCGAGGAGCTGCTGTGCGACGACGAGTGCACCAACGTCGACTTCAACGAGGACCATTGTGGTGGCTGCAACCAGCCCTGCGAGGGGCTCTGCGAGTACGGAGAGTGCCTCACCGAGGACAACAACGATGCCTGCAGCGACGGCTGGGACAACGACGACGATGGCTTCACCGACTGCGAAGACTTCGACTGTTCGATGAACGCCGCCATCACCGTCTGCGGAACGCCCGAGGATACGGACGCCGCCTGCGACGACGGACTCGACAACGACCAAGACGGCTTCTACGACTGCGAAGACTTCGACTGCGACGGCACCGCACCGTGCGAAGGCGGTGGCGGAGAAGGCGGCGGCGAAGGTGGTGAGGGCGGCGATCCGGGTGAGTGGACCTGCAACCCCGACTACTTCGACGCGGCCGACGGCTGTGACTGTGGCTGCGGTATCCCCGATCCCGACTGCCCCAGCAGCGGCGCGGACGTGTGTGACTACTGCTCGGAAGAGGGCAGCTGCGCCGGATCCTGCGCGGACATCGACCCCACCGACAACAGCCAGTGCATCTAGAAAACCGCCGGTGAAGCGACGAAGAAAGGCGATGGGCACCAGCGCCATCGCCTTTCTTCGCGTCTACGCCCAGATCAATCCGGCCAGTGCGTCGATCTCGTCGAGTCCGCGCTGAACGAGAGATGCAGCGAGCCGAAGGGAAGTTCAGCAGTTGCGTCGAAGTCGATCTGCCGCCGGCCGCGGTCCGTGCTCACGGTGATTGGACCGACCAAATCGCGCAGCAGCACCGCGCCAACCGAGACACCATCGATCATGGCTTCGGCCGCAGTGAACTCGAACTCGAGCGTTCCGATCTGCTGGCGACCGGTCGCCGGGTCAACGGTGATCGAAGTTGGCTGCAGCGTCGTCAGGCGGACATCCGTCGCGACGATGTCCGGTATCGCGCTGGGTGCAGGGGGCGCAGCTCATCCTGGGTTGGTGTACCGGTGTACCCGTCGGCCACGGGGCATGTTTGGGCACCAGAGCTGCCGTCGTTCGCTGCCCCTCGCTACGGACAGAAGGGGGAGAAGGGCTCGAACTCGCAGACCTCGATCAGCGCCCCGTCGAGGTCCGCGTCCAAGCACGCGGTCTGTTCCTCTTCCGTGCAGCCGTCGCAGTTCTCGTGAATGAGCACGTTGCCGGCACAACTGGCGTCTGATCCACAGGCTGCGAGTGCTTCGGCGTCGAGTTGATAGAGCGCTTGAAGGGTTGCGTAGCTGGTTGCGAGCTGCGTGTTGCCGTACTCATCGATCTCCAGTCGGTACCGGCTGGTGGATTCGCAGCCCGGGAAACCCGGAGAGTTTAAGAACCACGACATGCGTACGGACGTCGGCAAACCATCCTCGAGCCGCTCACTGATGCAAGGCAGTCCGTTCTCAATGAGCTGAGGACTGCCAAGCTCTGCGCCAATCCAGCACGGCTTTATGAACTCGATCACGCTTTGCGTGACCAGCACCGTGCAGTCAGCGGGCGCATAGAAGCACTCATCATCCGCCGGGTTGCACATGTTCGTGCACTGCGGGTTGCCCTGCGGCTCCCCGAAAGTGGTTGCGCCAGTCGATCCGCTCGACTCCGAGGTCCCAGTAGAAGAGGTCTCCGCCCCGGTCGTCCCAGTAGAAGAGGTCTCCGCCCCGGTCGTCCCAGTAGAAGAGGTCTCCGCCCCGGTCGTCGTCGCATCCGTACCCGACGACGTACCGGTCGTGTCCCAACCGGTTCCCGTGGTCCTCTCGGCATCCGTCGTGTCCGACGAACTTGTCGGTTCGACCGAGGCCGAGTCGCCGCAGCCGGTCGTCGTTTCGGTGCTCGTGCCGTCCGAGAAGGTCGTCGTAGCCGAGGTCGCGCCCGTCGTCGTTTCATCCGCGGACGACGAACTGGGCCAGGGATTCGATGACGAGTCACTCGTCGGCCCAGTTCCGGTCGCTTCTGTCGTGGCGCCGTCTGAAGGCGGGTCTTCTGCACGATCGCACCCCCAGCTGGCGGTCACGAGCGCGAGTACGGGGAGCATCCTTGAGCTCAACACAGCATGAAGTGCGTTCTGGTCTCCGAACCCGTGGGAAAAAACCGCACGTTTGAGAGTTCTGTTTAGCCGAATCCGTGGATTGCGAATCGATACGGTACCGCAGGTAGGGTAAGAACAGCGGTGCAACTTTTTCAGAGCGCGTGAAAGCGGGCGTAACCTCCGTTTCAAGCAGCAAGACGTGCCTGACCTTCCGTAGCGTGCGGCCGAAAGACGACGCCCGGTTCGCCTCCGCGAACCCAGGCCTATCTTGCCCACGGGGTCGTAGAGCGCACTCGCATCTACGACCCCGTCGGCAACTTGCGATGATCGTCCCGAGCGCCGCAGCCTCCTATACCTGTCGCTGCGTCCACCGATGCATACGACCGCTGCGGTTCTTTTCTACGACGCCAACTTGGGAGTCGCCTCGATTTCATACTACGACAAAGATGGAACCGCCTACGACGTCAAATCGGCCGGTAACAAGCAGGCCGTCGAGGCCACCGCTCGGGGTCCCGAACGAAGCGCATGTCCACGCCCTTCGGCACCATCGACGTCGGCATCGTCAAGAGCCGCACGGGGGTCCTGGTCCCGCCCTGGCTGTCGAACGCGAAACGCTTCAGCGATGGTGTTCGTGAACTCGGCCGACGGCTTTGGACGGCCGGCCTGTCGACGCGAAAGGGTCGCGGCACCGACGTTCGCCCGGCTCGCCGAGCGGGTGATGCTGAATCTGGGCGTTCCCCGGGATGACGGCTCCCGCCCGACCCCCGACCCCTTGTTGCTCATGACCAACAACACCAAGCTGGTCGATGGCTTCACACCGATCGGCGACGTGGAGCCCGAGCTGCCCGGGCAGCGGCCGATCTCCGTGGACGGTGGCTTGCCCGACTTCACCGGACTCAGCCTGGTCGAAGCGCTCGACGCCGCCGACGGAGCGGGGGTCAAGCTCCTCTCCCAGGGCACCGGCATCGCCGTGATGCAGGACGTCCCGCCCGGGCCATGGAACAGGGCACCGACGCGGTGACCGTGTTCTTCGAGCCTCCCGCCTAACGCGGGAAGTGAATGATGAGCGCCTCGCTCTGCCCACGCGCGTAGGGAGCGACGGCCATCGGCCAGCTTGCGGCCTCTCCCACGCTCCCCGCCAACACGACGGCGGATTCGTTGGCTTCGATGAGGTTGTAGTGCAAGCCGCTGGACGGCTCGTCCAGGTTGACACCGATCCACGTCTCGGCACCGCCATCGTCGTACGCGTCGAGGGTCAGTTGGCCTGAGCCGTGGCGATAGACCAGGGCGCGACCGTCCGCATAGTCGGCCAGCACCGCGTTCTCATCGCGCATCCAGCCCGCGGGGAAGCCCCAGGCATAGGTGCCATCGGACTCGAACGCAGCGACGTAGGCGTCGTAGTTGGTGCCGACGATGTCCTGTTCCTGCTCATCGAACGGGAACACGTTCTCGTGGGTCTCACCGCCAAGCTCGACCGAACTGAGGAACGAGCCGGTCACCACCGCACGGCCCTGTGCATCGACGGCGACCGACCGCGCGTAGACCAAACCTTCACCGCTCACCGGCGCCTGCCAGAGCAGCTCGCCCGTCTCGGACAAGCGCAACAGCAGCGCGTTCTCACCACCCAGCGGATTGTCGATGGGGCCGGTGCCTACGTCGACCGGGCCGCTGTGGTCGACGAACAGATAGGTGCTTCCGTCGTCGTGAGCGGCGACCGCCATGCCCCGGGACTGGAACGAGCCCCCCGCTTCGGCGTCGGCGAGCAGCGTGTGCGCGAACGAGGTCGCTCCGGTCGCGTCCAGCCGCACCACGAACGCGTCGTAGATCGCTGCCGCCTGCATGCCCAGCCCGAAGTCCGCACCGTCGCGCACGCGTCCCGTCACCACGACGTTGCCCGCCGCGTCACACTCGAGGTCTTGGGTGGTGATGTGTCCGTCGGGCTGCTGGGCGTCGAACCCACGAGACCACACCAACTCGCCTTCGGCGTCGTAACGCGCGACGAACTCATCTGCGGTGACGGTTCCTTCGCCCAGGTCGACCCCATCGCTCGCGTCGCCGGCGATGACGATGTCTTCACCGCACGCTGCCATGCCCGTGAACCAGACGTGGTGGTCCGCGCCAAAGTAGCGGTGCCACAGCAGCTCACCTTGCGCATCGAAGCGCAACAACAACAGGTCGGTGAGGTCTTGATGCTCGTAGGTGTTGCCGCCGACGTCCCACACCGGGGCTTCGACGTCACCGATGTTGGCGACCGCGATGCCGACGACCACGTCGCCGCCAGGCGTAACCTCGAGCAGCTGAACGTCGTCGCTCGCCACGGACGCGCAGACGATCGCCCAGTCGTAGAGCTCACCGTCGGCCCCCGCGATGCGTTCGCACCCCGCCGCCCCGCTCGGCACACCGTCGGTGTCGCCCTCGGTCTCGGCGTCCATGGTGTCGACGCCGTCGGTCTCGCCTTCACTGTCCGATTCGGTGTCGCCGAGCGTGTCGACCGAGGAATCCGTACCGGCGGCGCCATCGGTTTCGCCAGGAGCGTCCCCAAGTCCAGCATCGTTCACGCAGCCTCCCAGCAGGCACGCAACACCGAGTGCGGCCACGGGCAACGCGCGGCTGGAGGTCAAGGTTTGCAAGTCAATCTCAATCATGCCCCGGAGTTGCCGCAGCTGCCTTGGGCTCGTCATGCTTTTTTCGGCATGCGGCAGAAATCCGCTTGAGCACGGCTGCCGACGCGCCTGCCTCGACCCGTTCTCGTTCGCTCAGGTCGAGTGGGCGTCCCAGCTGACATCGCGCGGCGAGTGCGGCCGCACGGGCTTCAAACTGCAGCGTTCCGTCCGGAAACCGCGCTCGGTAGGCATCCGCCAGTGCGAGCGCCTCCGTCGCATCGCCGCGGTCGAGCGCATTCCACAGCGCGCCCACCCGGCGGGCTTCTTCGGCCAACGTGCTGGCATCTTCGGCGGCCGGCTGCGCTCGGGTCTGAGGCTCGGGGTCGCGGGGTGCTCGACGGGAAAGCGGCTTGCTCGGACGCGAAGCTCGCACTGGCGACGGACTCACCGCCGGGGACGAAGGCGCTGCACGTGGGAGGGCCGCAGCCGGTTCAGGGGCGGGACTGGGCGTCGGCGCTGCGTCATCCGTGGCTGCGACGGACGAGACCGGAGCCGGCTCTCCCGTGGCCTGCAGAACACCCACGGTCACCGCAGATGCGGCCGCAACTCCCAGCACCACCTTCAGGGCCAATCCCTTGGCCGCGGCGGGCACAGCTGCACCACTACCGCCACCACCACCGCCCAGCCCTCCGGCAAACGCAGCCCAGGCCTGGTCCTCCGCGCCATCGGGCGGCTGGTCGTGGGCCATTGCGGTCGCGATCAGGGCGTCGAGTGCATCGTCGTTGCTCATGCGGTCTCCCTTTCTCGACGGGCACGCATCCGGCGAACCTCGGTCGTGATGCGCCGACGGGCAAGACGGAGTCGCGAGTGCACCGTGTTCACGCTGATGCCCAGCTGGTCGGCGACCGCCTTGGCGGGCACGTCCTCGAGCTCGACCAAGACGAACACCGTGCGTTTGTCAGCGTCCAAGGTGGAGACGAGGCGGTCGAGCAGGTCGACCGCCGCATGCCTCGTGGCGAGGTCGGAGGGCGGGGGTGCGACCAGCCAAGCCCCGCCCGTCTCGCGACGCTTTCGCCTGCGCGCCTGGCTGCGCTGGTACATACGTGCCCGGTTGACCGCCACTCCGTAGAGCCATGTCTTGACCGAGGACCTTCCCTCGAACCGCGCCTGGTCCTTGTATGCATGCACGAACACCTCCTGGACCACGTCATCCAGCTCCGCCGCCGGCACACCGCAACGCCGAGCACACCGCCAGACGAAGGCGTAGTGCTCACGAAAGAACGCTCGAAACGCGCCCTGCGCCCGTGGCGCGGATTGGCGGACTGCCGACAATGATCTCTTTGTTGCCGCACCCGGGCGCTGCGCGTCACGAGAAATCGCTCAAAACACGAGCTCGACGCCTGCGCGGACCCGGCCCGAGGCAACCGAGGACGCAAACACCTCGTCTTGCCCGTCGGAGGCGTGAAACCGCGGGCGCACGGCACCCAGCTGTAGCTCGGGCAGCAGCCAGATCGCCACGCGGCGGTGAACCCGTGCCCGCAAGGAAGGCGACACCAAGACCGCCACCCAGGGCCTCGCGGCGTCGGTGGAGTCCTCGAGACCCACGGGTGACGCTTGCACCAAACCTCCCTCGATCCCCGCGCAAAGCGGTGCGTCCAGCCATCGGGCTACCGACAGGACTCCACACCCCCGCCCCGCCACCGACCAACCGAGGAGATCCGCGCCGACCGTCGGCAGACGATCGAGCCGTGCGTCGCGGGGCGTTCCAAGCATGCCCTCGACCTCCACCGCCCAGCGCCGAGCCCCGAGCGAGACCGCGAGCCCCACATCCGCGCCGACGGGCAACCATCCCAAACCAACACCCGCCGCAGCACGAACACCCCAGCGAAGCGGCGTCCTGGGACGGGGCGAGGAGCCGCGATCCACGGGAGGCTCGGGCTCGGCTGCAACCTCGGACGGAACGGGCTCGGGCTCGGACTCGGGCGGAGGTACGAGGACCACCGAAGGCTCGGGAAGCGGCACCGGTTCTCGCGGAGGCACCGGCTCGGACTCGGGTCCATTCGGACTGACCGCCAAGGCCGTGAGCACCGCCGTCGTCTCGGCGAGGCCATCACAGTCGGTATCGACCACCGTCCGGGTTAGGGACCCATCCTCATCGGTCGTGGTCAGCGTCAGCCGCCACCCTTCCTCGCCCACGTCGATCACCTCCGCGTCGACGACCACCGGGTCGCTCGAGGCTTCGGCTCCGAGATAGTGGTCGACGCGCGCTCTAACCTCGGCCTGCGAAGGACACTGGGGCGGTGCCGTCCAGCGCAGCTCGACCGGTGCTCCGAGCACGAGGAGCGCAGCCGCGATCGTGCCCATCACCGTGTGGCGAACCTAACACGCATGGTGCTTGGAGCGGAACGGGCAGCAACACGACGTTGTCCAGGTCGTAGGAGCAGCCCGTCGGCGGCAGCGTGTCGGGCTCGAGCCACGACGTTGAGGTCCACCGACTCGATGCCCCCGAACTGCGAGACCGACAACGGCCCCGTGTTGCCGCCCACCTCATCCATGATCGCGACCGAGCTGCCGCCACGACACCGGGAATGTCTACAAAGAACCCCAGGTCCGTCACGCGCTTCCGCGGCGGAGGACCTCGGTGAACGTTCCGGGAATCATGGTGGCTGCGCCCGCGTCGGGCAGCGGCAAGACGACCCTCACGCTCACTTAACCGCTCTACGACCTCGGAGACGGCGACGAAGACGCGATTGCGTCGTGCGTCGTCCACGAGGGCCAGTTGATCATCGCCGGACGCGGCCGCACGCTCGAGAGCGTCCGTCGCGACGGCTTCGTCGCGTCACTCCCCCTGTGACCTCGGCCGTCCTGACGCGACTGGGGGCGGGGGCGGCTCCTGGGCTCGTCGATCGAAATCGTCGGGAGGGACAGGATTGAACCCTCTCGCGGAGTGCGTAGGATTGGGACGCGACGGTCGCGGCTGTCGTTGCGCCCGGTCCAGCCTTCACCATGACGAAGAGAACGTTCTTTCTCGACGCCGACACCGTCGCCTCCACACCCGGCCGCGTCCGTCAGCACTTCCTCACCTATGTGCGGTCGTTCCCTCGGATCCCCATCTTCTGCTTCGTGCTGCTTTTGTCGGGCATCGCCATGCAGGTCAGTATGGGCAAGGGAGGGATGGCCCTCGCAACGCCTGCGGTGGCTTTCATGCTTCTGCACTGGGCCGTCGCAGAGGAACACCTTCGCAACGGGGACTTGTGCCCTGGGCTGGTCGTTGAACCAAATCTGGTCGCGGTGTGGACGGATCTCAGCACCGGAGGCCCATGTGAGCCGTTCGTCAAAGTGCTTCGGGTTCCGCTGCACCGCGTCCGCGGACCCGTGCCTGTGGTGGGCGACCGTATCGCGACGGTCGCCCTGTACAGAGGGTCGCTGAGTGCCAAGCGGTGGAAGGACTTCTCCCCCGTCGTCGTGAACCTCGTGACGAACGATGCCGCCGAGATTCGGAGGGCCGTGGAACGGGTTCAAGAGCCGTTTTGGGCCATGGTGGAGGCGGGGGCCTCCGAGCTTCCGAAGCCATTGCGGCCCGGCCTGTATCCGGTCGTTGCAGGCAAGCACCTCGACATGTGGGCCGACGCGTAGCGGTCGCTCTCCGTGGCCGGTGGACCCTGGGTCGCGAGAAACCGTGTCAGGTTTTGCGTGGCGGCGGGACGGGCTGTTGATGGTGGACGATGAAGACCTGCTGGCGCGGAGTCTGGTCGGTGACGCGAGCGCGTTTGCCGTGCTCGTGGAGCGGCACGGGTCTGCGGTCTGCGCGGTGTCTTTTGCCGTGACTGGAGACCGGAGCATCAGCGAGCGCTTCGTCTGGAGCGGTTCGCGACCCTCGAAGGCACCGTATACCAAGACGACGAGCCCGCGGAGTCTCGCGTTTCGCTGATGGGGTCTCGCACGCCACTGGTGATGTTCAGCTGTAAGTCGGCCACGCGTGGGTCCTATCGGTTCGGGCCGCTCCCACCAGGGGCCCACAAATTGATGACGCACCTCGAGTCGCAGGACGCAGAGCATCGACGCACAATCCCCGCGCAGACGGTGGTGTTGGAGCCGGGCGTCCCGAAAGCCCGAGACATCGAAGCTCTCGATGGTGCGGTCGTCGTGCTCGAGGGGAGTCCGCCATCCCGAGTTGAACTCGAACGGACCGAATTCGCCGTGTTCGAGGGGGAGCACGAACTCTCGTCGGTTGCCGCCTTCCGTACGCTGCTGGAGGCCGTTCCGCTCGGGGAGAAACTCCACGCCTCTCATCGTGGCGAAGAGGCCTCCGACACCGACGCCTCGTTTGGGGGACTCGTCGAGGGGGTTTACACCGCCTGCATCGTCACGACGGATTCGGCATCCGCGTCCTGGATGCGCTGTCGCGTCGTGGAGCTGGCTGCCGACGCATTCGAGATCGTGCCGCTCGGTCCCGCTTGAGTCGCTGCCACGCGAACCGGGAGGGCGGTCGTCGCAACCGGGGAGGGTGGTGTTTGACTGGACTCCCCGCACGCTCCTTTGCGGTCGATGGCAGAGGACCCGGGTCAGCGGCGCTGGGGCTAACCGCGAAGCGCAACACCGCGGTCAGCCCCAGGTCCGCGGCACGGCGGCCGACCTCGGCGTGCCATCTCTCGAGGCCCGAGCTCGAGCATGTCGCCAAGGACCGCTATCTTTAGCCCCTCGACCTCCCGCGCGGCGAGGCTCTGCAGCGCGACCTCGACCGACCCGGGGTTGGAGTTGTAGCAGTCCGCGACCAGCACGGTGTCCCCTCAGGTCATCGTCTGCCCACGGTCCCCTACGGGCTCGACAGCTTCGAGCGCCTCGACCATCGCGTCCAATGAAACGCCAAAGCGGTGCTCACTTTACCGCGTTGGCGGCGAAGCATGGGTGATCGGGGGCTATGCGGTCGCCGAGGACGGCACCGAGGTCTCCGCACGGCGAGCGCCGGTTGTGGAGCCGAAGCGACGACGCCCTCCCCCCCTCCCCCGCCAGCGAGCCGACGCATACCGAAGCGCCGGTCGAACCGGAGTCGCCGGCGCACCCACCCGCACCTCTCGCCGCGAGGCCCATCGTGCAGATCGACGCCCCCGACGATCTGCACGCCCTGACCGATCAATTCCCGCTCGCCGACCTCTCGGGACTCGCCGACGAGCGTTCTGCGGCTCCGCTTCGCGAAGTACTCCGGAACTTCGGTCCGGGGAGCTGAAGGGGTCGCCCCAAGGGCTGCAGCGACGGACGATTGGAGCGATGGTTCTCGGACCCGAGTGCAGGGTTCGAGCTGACCGGCATTGTCAACCGCCTCGACCGGGCCGACATGGTTCCGGACACGTGCGGAGAGACGCGCTTCATCTATC
This sequence comes from uncultured Nannocystaceae bacterium, assembly GCA_964432695.1. Taxonomy (GTDB): domain Bacteria; phylum Myxococcota_A; class Polyangia; order Nannocystales; family Nannocystaceae; genus CAJXVA01. Next base: position 14,028 of record CAYSPB010000027.1, on the reverse strand, counting down.
GAATGACGAACGCGCAGGGAGAGCGACTCCCTGTAGCTCTGGCCGTCGTCTTCCTCCAACCGGGCGACGGGGCGCAGTGCCGGACGGTCGCGCAGCAATGGATGCTCGCGGGCAACAGGGTCACTGTGCTCGCAGACCCGGGCAGGCCACTCGACGCGGCCGCGATTCCGAGTCGGCCCGCACGCGTAGAGCTCAACGCGCAGTCAGCCGAGGACGCACAGGGCCGCACGTGCAACGAACTCAGGGTGTTCGTGCACGAACGCGACGATCGCTTTACGCCGACCGTTCGCGAAGGGGCGCCGGGCTGGCCCGTGTATACGGCGAGCTCCCGAGTCAGCCTGGCCCGCAGGCTGACGCAGTCGCCGTGGGTCGAGTCCGTCGTGCAAGGCACACTGACCAAGCGGCCTCCCGTCTCGGGAAAGAAGGGCAGCAGCGGAAGCGGCTGGTGGTTCGCGCCCGAGTCTCGTGCCTCGTACTCGGCCCTTGGCCGCGGGATGTTGCACGGCAAGGGCAGGACAGCCGATGCAGCCGGGGAGTACTCGGCCCTGGGCTCGGCAACGCGTGCTCTCCGCTCAGCGCGTGCTTTACCCTCTGTGAGGGGCCAGAGGACTGTCCGCCGGACCCCACGTTCGACGGCATCCGTGCCCATTGCCGAACGGTCTGCGCCCCAGCTGAACGCTACAGCTGCTTCCAGAAGACGATCTTGTCGTCATCCGGGCCGTAGTACTGCCGAATGCGCGCCTCCTCGACGAAACCACGCCGCGCGTAGAAAGCACGGGTGCCGGCATATTGGTCGGTCGACGACGTTTCCACGATGAGCGTGCGTGCCGTCTGGTCGCCGAGTTCGCGCAGCGTCGACTCGACGTGCTCGATGAGCGCCTGCCCGACTCCCTGTCCCTGCACGTCAGGGTGCACCGCGAGGAAGTAGAGGTTCCACATCCGGTCGGCGAAGGGCTCGGGCGCGTAGTAGGCCGCCCCCACCAGTCCGTCACCAGCTCCGGGGACGACGAGCCACGCGTGCCCCTGCGCGGTCCCGTCGAAAAACCCCGCGAGGATGTCATCGAAGAAGCCGACGCTCTCCTCGTCGAACATGTTCGCCGCGACGGCGAGCTGCTTGATCCGTGCGGCCTCATCGGGCCGCGGGCTTCGAATGTCCACGTCCATCAAACCGCCCGAAGCGAAGGGACGCGCTCTTGGTTGTTGCGGAAGATCTTCTCGAAGCGCGCGTCGTCGAGCACGAGACTGTAGAAGAGCCGCCGAGGGTGGAAGTTGGCGTGGTACCGCGTCATGCCCAAAATGCGTTGCGCCCGGTTGAGGAGCTTCAATGCTGGACCCGGGACGCGCATGGGCTGCAGGCCTCGCTCTTCGAGGAACTTGCTCAGCGGACCCACGGTCACGCCTGCGACGTTGTAGACGCCCTTGCCGTGCAGGTTGATCGCGAGCATCAAGTCGCGGGAGAGGCGCTCCTTGGTGGTAGGGTTGACCATCGGGTCGAAGCCCACGGGCAGCACCGGCGGGTTGCTCTCGAAAAGCAGGTTGATGCCCGAAATGACGCCTCCACCGAACACGCCACTGGGTCGCAGCACCATCACCTCGGACTCGAGGTCGTCCATCTTGGCGCGACAGATGAACTCGGCGTCGATCGTGTCGCGCAAGATGGGGTGCACGTTCGGGTCGAGGTTGAGCTCGGAATCCTCTCGGACCTTGTAGTCCCCACGAGGACCGATGCGGTACACGGCATCGCTCGAAAGAAAGATGTACTTGCCGACTGAATGCCGCAGGCTGCCCTCCAGCATGTGCTTGGCCGCGTTCACGTTGAACTCGTGGTTGCGCTGGCTGTAGCCTTTGGGGTCGCCCTGGAACGCGAGGTGGACCACCGTGTCCAGCGGGGCGTCGCGAAAGCGGTCGAGTAGAAACAGGTTGTCGACCTGTCGGCGGCGTGAGAGGTCCGCCGAGACGTACAGGAAGCGATCGGGGTCGGCGCCCAGCAGCGAGGGCGGGCATGCGCCCCGGTCGACCGCGAGCACGGCCTCCACGTTGGGATCGGCTAGCAGCCGCTCGACCAAGTGCACCGCCACCCGACGACGGGCGCCCGCCACGAGCACGCGACGACGCCCTTCGCGAAGGGTCCCGGGCTCGGGGCCTTCGTCGACTTGGGTCACCAGTGCGGCGCGCCGCATCGTGTCGCGACGCCTTCGCTTTTTCTTCAACTCTTCGGTCACGTGACCATGCCCTCCGCGTACTTTTTCCGAACGCGCTGCCCCTCCACGAGCAGCTCTGCGACGGCTTCGCGCACCCGCGCGACCTCCCGCTCTCGTACTTCGATGCTGCGCAAGACGCCTGGATCGATCTCGATCGGCTCGCCGTACGTGATGAAGTAGCGAACCGGCTTGGGTAGCAACCCCAGCGGACCGAGCCACGGGAACGTGGTCGTGATGGGGAAGTATGGGAGCCGCAGGATCCGCGCGAGCGGCTCGAGGTTGGCCACCATCGTGATCTGCTCTTCGGCGCCGACGAGGCCAAACGGGATCACCGGCACGCCGTGGCGGGCCGCGAGCTCCACGTGACCGTGGCTGAACGGGTACAGCTCGTAGGCCTTGTCCGCCGTCTTGCCCAGCGCTTCGGCGCCCTCGGGAAAGATGCCGATGAGATGTCCTTCTTCGATCAACCCGTCGAAGTTGGCGCGCGTCCCCGGCATCTGGCCCATGCTGCGGAAGAAGACGCCCAGAAACGGAACCTGGTAGACGAAGTAGTCGACCATGTACCGCATCAAGCGCGGCGGGTCGGTGTGCCGGAAGACGTCGGTCGCGATCATCATCGCGTCGAATGGCAGCACCCCGCTGTGGTTGCCCACGACCACGCCGCCGCCCTTCTTGGGCACGTGGTCGTGGCCACTGCTGACCACGCGGAAGTAGTAGCGGTGCAGCCAGTAGCCCAGCGCGTAGCCGAGGCCGAGCACCGGTGCCAAAGCGGTCGGTGCCAAAGCCGGCATCGTCGAGCGCGTAGGACTCGACCCGGGCCCACTCGCGCGGGGGCAGCAGGGGCTTGGCGAAGGTGCGGGATCGTTTGCGGCCGAGCACGGCGGGCCTTCCGTCAGTAGCGTATGGGCGGTGTGCCCGAGGTGGGCTTGGAGTTGCGACGCGCCAGCCGCAGTTCCCACTCTTCGGAGGGAACCGGGATGACGTAGACGGTGGGCCACACAAAGCGGCGGTCCGTCGCGCCCATCCTACGTGCCCAGTACTCGACGTCCACGACCTGATACGGCTCGTCGTCGATCACCACGATCTCGTGAACGCGGGGCACGAATTGGGCGCCTTCGGTGGTCTCGGTGCGAAAGAGCAGGCGTCCTTCGCAGGCGTACTCGACGTAGGGCATCCGGTTCGGCGCTCAGAGTACACCACCGCTTCGCGCGCCTGCCTTACGCCCCTGCAAAATCCCCCGGGCCCCATGCGTGTACGTTCGAAGAGCACGTTCCCGGCCCGCAGTCCCCTATGCAAGCATCGACGCCGTGAAGGGGAAACAAACGGGGATCGCGAGCGTCGTTACCGCGCTCGCACTCACGGGATGTCCGACTGAGGAGGACGGAGGAGCGTTCGGATCGGGCGGTTCGTCCAGCGTCACGGCGACAGATGGCGGGTCCACGGGTCGCGCCGCGAGCACATCGACCGCAGCCGACACGACGGCGGCCAGCGGCACCGTCAGTGGAGACAGCTCCACATCGGGGGGACCGGGCGAGACCGACGACGGCAACGCCTCCAGTAGCTCCAGCACGTCGGGAGCCGAGGACTCGACGTCGACGGACGACAGCGACGGCGACAGCGACAGCGACACCTTTGGGACGACGGGGACCGCCGAGCCACCGGACCCTCTGTGGGTCACCCCCAACCTCTGGTACGCAGTCAACGACCAGATCCACTACATCGAGCTCGACCCGGCCGACGGCTCAGTGGTGCAACTGGTCACCAGCACGATCACGACACCGATGATCGACGGACAGAACGGGATCACCATGCTCGAAAGCGGTGGTCTGTTGCTGTCGCGAGAGAGCGCCGGCGGGACCGAGATCTACTCCCTGCCCGAGCCGCCCACCGTCGCCAGCGAGATCGAGGTCGAGCTGCTCGGCACGGTGCCCGATGGCCTGCGGATCGAGGGGCTCTACACCGACTGTGAAGGTCTCGTGTACCTGATGGACACGGGCGAAGACGTCAGCAGTGAGGTCGGCAACCGCCTGCTTCGATTCACGGGCGACTACCTCGCGGGCGATCTCGCATTCGAAGTGATCACAGACCTCGAGAATGCGTCCGCACCCGACATCGACGACATGGGGCCGGGCATCGACGAGGACGGAGAAATTACCGACGGCCAAGGCTTTGCGATCGACTCGGGTACCGTCTACGACTTCAACTACACGACGGGCACGGGCACGGTCGTAGGCAACGGCGGCACGTTCGGGGTGCACGCGCTCGGTGGCCCTTTGTTCGACGATGAGACGGCGCGCTTCTATATCTTCAACTCCGATGCGGAGCTGTTCGAAGCCGATCCCACCACGCTCGAGCTGTCCGACGTGCTCGTCACCGGACCTCCGTCCACGGGAAACCTGACCGCCGGCCACAGCGGGATCACCGGACCGCTGACCGAATGCGTCACCACGCTCCCACCCCCGGGCTGAACCCGCCGCTCGGCGGTGCAAAGTCGCCCGCTCGAGGCCCGCGACGTGACGGATTGTCGAAAGTTCGCGGTCGAACGAGCACGAAACGCTGCGGCTAGGATTCCGGGGAACCCTCGCGTTCTGCTACCGTGGAATGCGGTAATGCGGGGGGTTTGGGTGTTGTGTCTCGGGGCGGTCGGATGCGGGCCAGCGGTCTCGCTCGACGTGCCGGAGGTCGGCACGGCCGGAAGCACCGGGGTCCCCGACGCGCCCGAGGTCCCCGTCGATCCGACGTCTTCGGGACCTTCCGTTCCAGGCAGCACGACGGGACTAGACGAGAGCACCACCAGCTCCGGGAGCAGCAGCTCGGGGGGCAGCTCTAGCGCTGCTGGCACCAGCTCCAGCACGGGAGAACCGGGTCTGCCGGGCGCGTGGTCCCGGTTGTTCGAGGAGGAGATCTTCTCGATCGAGGTCGGGCCCGACGGGCTCCACATCGAGAGCATCGAGCCGAACAATCCGGACTTCGGCCTGCGACAGATTCGGCGTCTGAACGACGACGGCACGCCCGACCCGACCTTCGGTGACGGCGGCTCGATCGAGCCCGGGCCTTGGGACGTGGATCGAGACACCGGCGAGCTCGTCGTCGCACGCTCTGGGGTTCGGCGATACGGTGGATTGGGGCAACCGATTTGGGTCAGGCAGGTCCAGAACGTCGACAGCGTTGGACCGGTGGCGGCGGCAGGACCAACCGTTTATGCCATGACCCGCGACGGAGCAATCGTACAGATGCAGGCCTTCGACGCGCTCACCGGGGCTCCCGCTCCTGGGTTCCTCGCGCCCGACCTCGTCGGCCCACTGGGCGCCAGTCCCACGAGCGCACAGCTCGTGGTCGCGGATGCTCGAGTCTTCGCTGGGATCACGCCGGACGACATCGCCAGCGGCATCTTGTTCCGGTTCAGCGAGCTCGACGGGGCCACGGGGAGCATCGTGCAATCGGGGGTCACCGCTGCGATCAGCACCCACGTCGAAGCGTTGTTCGTCACCAACGATACACCCCACTGGGTTGGCAGCCTTCCTCCGCACGCGGACCCTTCTTGGTCCCCCCTCTTCGCCGATGAGCCCACGACCCACGAACCGATGCAGGTGATCTCCTCAGTCGTGGCCACCGACGAAGCCGTCTTCTTCGGGGGATGGACGAACTCCAAGGACTGGCGCGTAGAACGTCGGGATCCGATCACGCTCGAGCTCGACCCTGGCTTCGGCGAAGACGGCGTCATCCAGGATGACGACGGGCACGACACCCGCGTGCTCGACGTCGACGTCTTCGGTGACTGGCTCTACTTCGTGTACAGATCTCTCGCTTCGGAGAACAAAGGGTGGGTCGTCGAGCGGCGGCGGCAGAGTGACGGCGCTCTGTGACCCGGCGTTCCGCGGCGCCCGCGGACGTGGCATGTTTGCCGCCGATGTTCCTTGGCCCCCCTGCGCTGCCGCCGGACCCGCCCGCCGCCGTGGCGGCGCCCGCGGAGGTTTCGGACCAGGTGCAGGACGGTGCGATCTCGCTGACGTGGACCGCACCGGAGGGTTGTAGCAGCGCCGCAAACCTGCAGGACCAGCTGCACCGCTACCTGACCGATCCTCCCGGCAACGCACTCAGCGTGATGGCCTTGGTTGAGCCCCGGTCGGATGCGTGGCACCTGCAGCTTTCGATGGAGCGGCCGGGCCAGACCACCGTGCGTCAGCTGGATGCCCCCAACTGCGAGATGCTGACCAAGGCGGCCGCGCTGGTCGTGGCGGTGCACGTGGACGTGGTGGGAACGAGCCAAGGCGTCCGGGAGTTGGTCACCGCGCCGGATGACTTTCTCGCACCCGACCCCAAGCCGCCGGATGAACCCGGCGATGCAGACGTTCCACTTGCACGCAGCACCACGCCTGTACCGGAGACCGTCGCAATCCGGACCCGCCGGCTCGACCGAAGGCCGCGACGCCGCCCCCCGGAGCGCCGGCCCTCACAGGCAGGCATCTTGCGCCTCGTTGGCAACGCGGGCGTCGGCGAACGTCCCGGTTTCTTCGGTGGTGTGGGGTTGGCTGGTGGTTACCAGCTCCGCACGTTTCGGATCGAGCTTCAGGTGGACTACACCACGCCGCGCATCGCCGTGCAGCCGAACGACGCCACCGTCTCCGCAACGTTCCAGGCCGTGCACGGGACCGTGCGCGGGTGCTGGGTTTCGGGCTTCGAACGGTGGGAGTTTCCGCTGTGCAGCGGGGTCCGAGCGGGCGCGCTTCGGGGCAATGCGCGAACGGGCGCCGACCAGCCGAGTGCCGCGTGGAGCAGCTCCGTCAGTCTCACCGCCGAGCCATCCGTCGTATGGTCGCCGATTCCCGAACTGGGCATCTACGGCGGGCTTGGTTTGCTCGTCGCGATGCGCCGCCCAGCATTTCGCGTAGGCTTGGATCGCGAGCCGATCTACACGGCCGCGCCGATCGGCCTGCAGCTCGGTTTGGGTCTCGAGCTGAAGCTGTTTTGAGCGCGGCTCCGAAGGCTTGATGACACACAGGGTCGCAACGCACGTCCGGTGCGGGCGATTTCGGGGAGAAAACATGAGCCGAACCGGGTCCTGGACCCGACTGATGACACACAGCGATGCCTCTATTCTCTCTCCGCCTTTCCGAAGCCGCAGCTGCAGATCACAGCAGGGGGCCTGACGCACTGCGCGTTCGGGAAGACGAAATAGCCACGGCCCGACAGCGACGGCGCCTGAAGTCCGTCTGATGAGAAAAACCACCGTGCGTCGGAATGCCGCGTCTTCAGCGACATGAACAAGCGCCCTGTCTCCTGCCTCTTCGTTCTTCTCTGTATCGGTTGCACCGCTGGCACGCCGGACGCCTCCAACGAAGGCTTGCGACGACCGACACGGAACCAGCCTGACTGCAGCAGTCTCGACCTCGAGAGTTCGGTTGCTCTCCTTGATGACGAGGGACCAGTCTGCTCCGCGACGCTGATCCACCCGCGGTTTGTGCTCAGCGCCTCGCATTGCACGGATGGCAAGGGCAACCTCGGTGTGGGGATTGGCGCAAGTGCGGTTTCTCCTCGAGGGACAATCGACGTAGTCCGCTGCACCTCCGCCCCCCCCGTCAGCGTCAATGAAGGGAGCGGTGTCTCGATCTGTGAACTCGCTGCGCCTGTCGAGGGCGTCTCGCCTGCCGTACTCGCCGACGCCGAGCCCACTCGACGACCGGGAGCCACGAGCATCGGGGCTTGCATCGTCGGCTACGGAAGTCGACAGACCTGGGTCGATCGGTTCGGAACTCCAGTGGAAAGTCGCGGTCTCGGCCAAAGGCGCCTCGCCGCTCAGAAGATCCGCGCGGTCGACCACCAGCAGGGCATCGTAGACCTCGTCGGCGCTCGCGGACGTACCGGCGCTTGCCATGGCGACTCCGGAGGCGGTGCGTTCATCGCTGCCGAAGACGGAACCTGGCGCCTGTTTGGCGTCGCGCAGAGCCTCCTCGTCCCCACACATTTGAAGCTTCGCAGCGCCCACGACCTCCCTAGCCCGCGGCCCCCTCGCCGCGGCGACACGGTCCCCGTCTGCGGGTACGGCGCGAGGTACACCCTTCTCACCCAACAATCCGCCTGGCTCACAGACTTCCTCCACACAGCCTCCCCCCCCTCCTAACCCCAAACGAATCCGCGCGAATCTGCGCCGACCCAAAATCTGCGCCGACCCAAGGTCTCGAAAGTCCAGATCCTAAGACCTGTCCCTCGAAGCCGTACCGCTGCGCATCCTCGAAATAAAATGCAACGGAGAACGGCCGCGGTCGACGACCTTCTCGGGTGCCGCAGTCACGGAGACAGGCAAGCGCCACGAGGCGCGATGACAACCGAGAACGCGGGCGTCGCCGGCAACACAGGCGCGTACGGGCTCGCGCCGTCATTCCGGGCGCACGAGTCTTGGTCACACGCCGATGCCATGACCGTCGCTTTTTCTTGTCCCCGTTCGGCGACCCTCGAAAGGGTCATACGCCGGCCGAGACGGCCAACTTCTACGGCTATACGCTGGCTCGAGCCGTTCTGAAGTACGGGGTCGAGCTCCATGCTGGGATCCAAATGGGAAACCATCAACACACCAGCATCACCGACCGCTTGGGGAACCGGCCCAACTTCAAGAACTCCATCCACGGGAACCTAGCGCGGGGCCTGAACGCGAGATTCGGCCGCTTCGACTCCGTCTGGTCAGGCGAGGGCTCCTGCGACACGGTCGCCCCCGCGGACGACGAAACGCTCAGCGACCTCGCGTACGCCGACTGCAACCCGGTGACCTCGGGACTGGTCAAGTGGGCGCATCTATGGCCAGGCTTCACCACCTATGGATGGCGTTTCGGCGAAACGCGGACCTTTACTCGACCTGGTTGGTACTACGACTCAGAGAGCGAAGACAATCCGGTCGAGATCACCCTCACCCGTGTTCGCCCTCCCATCTTCCCCGAGCTCTCCGACGACGAACTCTTCGAGAAACTCATGGAGCGCTGCCTCGACATTCAACGCGCCAAGCAAGCCGAGTACAAGAAGACGAACCGCCGCTTCATGGGCGTGAAGAAGTTGGCCAAGACCAAATGGTGGCGGCGAGCAAAGTCATGGGAAGATCGATTCACCATCATCCCAACCGTCGCGGCGTCCCAGAAGAGCCAACGTATCGCCCAGCTCCGTCGCGACGCACAGTGGCGTCAGACCTACGCCGAGAGACTGGAAGACCTCCGCGCAGGACGCCCCGCAAAACTCCCCTACGGCGCATACCTCCTCCCGCGGCTGTACAACGTCCCAGTCGAGGATCCTCCCTGAGCATGGGGACATGCCCAATCGGCGGCTTCGCGATGGCGTAGCCGCCGTCGTCTATTGGTTCGCCACTCAAGCGACCAATCGAGACACACCCAAATCGAGCGGCTTCGCGCACAGCAACCCCTCAGGCGGCATCGCCAGCCCAGTCCGACCAATTCCGAACCCCCGCGAGACCTGGTCCGCCCCGGAATCCTTCACCGAGACCCTACGTCCGGATCACAACCACCTCACTGGGCGGCAAGCACGAGTTCCCCCACACACATCACGTCCGGATCACATCCGCCGCAGCCTCGAGCGCGCCCTCAAGAAACCCACCATGCGCCGGCGCCGTCTCCGTACACACCAAAGACACCCGCCCGCGTCCCAGCTCGCGCAAGGCAGCTGGCAGTCCATACGCCGGATGATGCCGCAGCATCACGGCATCACGCGGCGTCGCGGTAAACGGCTCGGCTGCCCAATCTTGGAGACGCATCGCCTTCGGCTGCCCCGCCGCGCGACCGAAGGTCCGCTCGAGCTGAGCCCGTGCCGAATCCAGCAGTGCAGCAGGCGTACCGCGCTGGCCCGCGGGCACCCCGACGAAGCCAAAGAGCGCGAACGACTGCATGTTCCGAGGGGATGCATCGTGAATCTCGACCAGCGGGCCACGCTGACTGAGCACATCACCGCTGAACCCCGCGGCCCGCCAAGGTGCGTGGTCATAGACGGCAACTATCTTTGCGTGCCCGGCCATCCACGTCGGGATTGCGGCCATGGTTTCGCGCTGCTCGGGCGTGCTGACGCCATCGAGCGCGATGGAGTGCGCAACCAGCCTCGGCGGGGCTGCAACGATCACCCGCTCTGCATCGATCGAAAGTGGCCCCTCTGGCGCAAGAACCCGGGCCCGAACTCCGCTGTCGGTGTGTGCGAGCGTCTTTACCGCGTGCAGAAGATGCAAACGCTCCGGCGGCAGCGCAGCGACCATCGCGTCGACCAACGCCATGAATCCACCGTCGATGCGCAAGGAACCGGCCATCGACGCGTACCCGGCGTTGCGATGCAGATGCCCCGCGGCATCCTCGAACAGGTCGACGCCCTCGGAATGCTGCGAAAATACGGTCAGACCGAACTGCTCGGCCAGCGCGCGCATCCGGGGTTGACCCGGCCAAAACCACGCCGGCCCCAGGTCGAAGTCGGAGCCGTCGACCCGCGCGCGATGAATCCGGCCTCCCCATCGGTCGCGCCCGTCGACCAGGACGAACGGCCGGCGTTCTTCCTGGAGCGCCGTGGCAATGGCGAGCCCTGTGAGCCCGCCTCCGACGATGAGCACCGAAGTCTCCACGACGTCACCCTGCCCGCGATCGTCGGACCCGTCCACCGTCACGGTGTCTCGGGCACATCTGGCGCGGTGCCGGAACGCGGAACCGAGGCTTCGTTGTGGAGCGAGCGTCCGCCACCCTCAACTCGCAGAAACCTCAACTCGCAGCGAGTACGTCAGCCGCGGCAGGCATGCCGGCGAAGCCTGGGATCGCTTCAACCCGGGCGAGCCAAGCCCGCACATTGGGGTACGGCTGCAAATCGATCGCCCCCTCGTGCGCGGCAGCGATGTACCCGTAGCACGCGATGTCGGCGATGGTCGGCGCATCCCCGACCAGCCACGTGCGCGCGGCGAGGTGCGGCTCGAACAACGCCGAAAGCACCGCATCCGCCAATTCTACGGCGGCGGCGTGGTCGTAGGGAGCGTTGAACAGCTTCACCAGCCGAGCGACGCAAGGCCCCATGAAGAGTTCACGCGATGCAACGGACAACCAGCTCTGGACGTGCCCCGCTGCGGCGGGATCGGTGGGCAACCACGTCCGCTCGAGATCATACCGCTGTGCCAAATAGACGAGGATCGCGGTCGAATCACGAACGACAACGTCACCATCCACGAGGACGGGCACCTGCCCCAACGGGTTGAGCGAAAGGTAGGCCTCCGATTTGTGCTCGCCCGCCTTGAGACTCACGACGTGCGTCTCGAACGAGAGACCGAGGATTTGAAGAAAGGCGCGAGCTCGATGCGCGTGGCCAGAGACTGGGCTGTCGTAGAGTTTCATGAGCGTTTCAGGGGTTCACAACGTCGAGCCAACGAAGCGCGAGTGCGCCGCGTCGACGAACGCCATGGGTTGGAGTGAAGTGCCAGGCTCGAAGCGCGCCCGGAAGGTCCGAAGGCGCATCGAAGTTCAGTTCGATGGTGCCGGTGAGCTGCAGCAGGTCGCCGTGCTCAAAGTCGACGAACGTGAGGCCGGCGACCGGGTTCATGGCGAAGTTGCCCAGCGTGTTGAAGAACTGGTTACCGACGTAGTCGGGCACGACCAACGTGTCACCGTTTCGCCGTACGAAGCCCGGAGGCCCCCCTCGGTGCGACACGTCAACCTGCGCACGGCCATCCTCCCCATGGACATGAGACGCCACGAAGAATGTGTCTGCGCGAGACACAGTCTCGACTGCCTGCGCATCCAATCCGGTGAACGTCTCGGTTTCGCCAGCGGCACTCTCGACGAAACGTGCCTCGCGTCGAGTGATGTACTTCGGGCAGTTGCCAAACGATTGGACCACCGCGATTTCGAAGCCGTCTGCGTCGGCGGACTCCACGAACCCGTTCGCCCGGTTGCGGCGGCGCGTGTGTGGTTCGATCCCCAGCAGACCGACCGGCGCGTCTGCGTCGAATCGCGCGGGGTCGCCGGCCTCGACCGGGCTCGCGATGTGAATCCGCCGGTCGTCAGGGGTGTGGACGAAGCCCGGAGTGCCCGCGCGGAGGGTTGCCCACGGCCGGCCGTCCTCGTCGACCGTCCCCAACACGATGAAGGGCAGCTGCGCGAAGAACGTTCGATGCTGTTCGGGCATGAACGGTCGGAGAATCCGCGGCGCCAGCTTCGCGAGGTGCGCATGAGAGTCCACACGGCGCTGAAGAGCCTCTTCGCCGGAGTGCCAGAACCGTGAGGGCGCGTCCTTCATCGCTGCGTCGCACCATGGTCTGCAGACGATCCCGTGGGAATCAGCGCCTCGCTCAATCCACTCTTCCGAATTCTGAAACAATCAACCGTGGATCGGCTCCGAGCGATGGAGGTGTTCGTCCGAGTCGTCGATGACGGCAGCTTCGCTGCGGCCGGGCGGTCGCTTCAGATGAGTCCGCCCTCAGTCACCCGCGCGATCGCATCGCTCGAAGTCCAGGTCGGCGCCCGGCTCCTCACCCGGACGACCCGCCGACTGGCCCTCACGGAGGCGGGCCGACGCTACGTCGAGGACTGCCGCCGCATACTGTCCGACGTCGCGGAAGCCGAAGCCGTTGCCGCCGGTTCCTTTGCTCGCCCGACGGGGACACTTCACGTCACCGCCCCGGTCGAGTTCGGCCGGCGGCACGTTCTCCCGGTGCTCGGGGCATTTTTGGATCGACACCCAACCGTTCGCGGTCGCGCCCTGCTCCTCAATCGTGTCGTGGATCTCGTCGACGAAGGCCTCGACGTCGCGGTGCGCATCGGACCGCTGCCCGACTCGAGCCTTCGCGCGATCCGAGTGGGCTACGTGCGACGCGTGATCGTGGCCGCTCCAGCTTACCTCGCTGAACACGGCACGCCCGAGGTCCCCCAGGACCTCATCCACCACGACGTGCTGGCGATGACCAGCAGCTCGGCGTCCACTGCCCGATGGCGCTTCGCCCAGACGCACGTCACCGTCACGCCTCGCCTACGATGCAACGAGGTGGCGGGCGTCCTTCAGTGCGTCGAAGCTGGCCGGGGACTCACGCGGCTGCTCTCGTACCAGGTGCACGACGCGCTCGAGGGCGACAGGGTGCACCGAGTTCTGGTCGACCACGAACCCCCTGCCGATCCCGTTCACCTCGTCCACCCGCAGGGCCGCCAACCGTCGGCCAAGCTCCGCGCGTTCCTCGAGTTCGCCGCAGACGCCCTGCGCACCCGCCTTGGTGCACTCACAGCAACGCACGACACGAGGCGAGAACGACCGCCGTCCTGATTCGAGCGCGACCACGCAGGTTCCAACCATCCCCAGTGCAGCCAGGTGAACCTAGCTCGCCCGCCGACAGCGGCACCCTCGGGTGTGGAGTCGATGCCCAGGTGGTTGCGCCAGCCCCCGATATGATTGTTCATTGGAGGGGTCGAAGGACGTGTGTGGCCTCGACCGGGTCCGCGCTCATGTCGATGTCACGGCATCCGACGTAGCGGAGTTCGCTGAACCGGTCGTGGGGGTTGCCGTGAACGGGTCCTTCTTCCAGTTGCGGGGGCAGATTGCGCAGGACGAGGTCGGACCGGCCGTTTCCTTCAGAGGGTGGGTTGGAAAGGGTCGCGCAGCAGGCAGTGGCGGCGTCGGCGACGACGCGGTTGTACGCTCTGTCGGTTGCTTTCGATTCTCATCGCCGCTTGGCTCGGGGGTACCGCGAGCCCGGACGTACAGTGGTCGGCGCAGGCCGACGGCTGCCCGGACGCTCGACAGACCGAGCAGGCCTTGCGGGAGGCCGTCGCCACGCCGCAGAGCGCTTCGGTGCGCGGACGAGTCCTGCCCGCTGAGAATG
>CAYSPB010000026.1:0-34724 GCA_964432695.1 uncultured Nannocystaceae bacterium | reverse complement strand
CACCCCGGCTGGGCCCACGGCCGGATCGGCGGCGCCCGGGGCTGCCGCGTTTGCGGGACCCCGGGCGTTTGCGCGGTTCATCGGCGTCGATCTCGGAGGCGGTCGTGGCAAGAACACCGCGACCGCCCGACTCGAGGCCACCGACAGTCCCGAGGGACCCGCGCTCACCGTCGCCGAGGCGACGGTTCGCCAAGGACACCGGGGAACCGGCAGCCACGATGGAGACGCGTTGTTTCGCGACGACGTCTTGGTCGACTACCTGCGGCGGTGGGTCGACGAGCGCACCGTCGTTGCGATCAACGCTCCGTTGACGCTGCCGCCCTGCGTTCGGTGCGAGCTTGCGTGTCCTGGCGTGGCGTCGTGCGACGTCCCAGTCGTGCGGTGGATGAAAGCCTGGGCACCTCGGCTCCTTCGACGCGGCAAGAGCGACCCGAGCAAGCCGGTGATGACGCCGTACACGCAGCGGGCCACCGAAGTGCTATGGACGTCGGTCGGGGCGCGCCCGCGAGAGACATTGGGGCAGGGCACGGGACCCCTGGCTGCCCGGGCCACCTACCTTCGCCGGCTACTGTCCCCGACGCTTCGGCTGCACGAAAACCTCTTGGAGGTGTATCCACGGGCCACGGTGACCCAGCTGTTCGGGACCGAGACCGAGCGGCGCACGCGACATGGCGAGACCGAGCGCGTGTGGGAAACCCGCAAGCAGGTGCTTTCCCAGCTTCGAGACGGCATCGACTACGCGTACGTTTGGCCCGAGGTCGTCGTTCGCAACACGCACGTCTTCGGCGCCGTGCTGTGTGCGTATTCGGCGTTCTTGTGGAGTCGGTCGCCGTGGCGGGGCCCGTCTGGGCTGGCGGCAGGGGTTCGTGATCCCGCGCGGCCGCCGGTTGCCGAGGCCGCAGAGGCCTTGGGCGACGCGTGGATCGACGACGGGTGGATCGTCTGTCCGACCACGCCATTGACCACGACGTGAGCCCACCCCGGCTGCGACCCGGCCGGCCCCGCTTGACGACCGCCCGCAGTTCGGTAGCGTCCGGGCACCGCCTGGACCCTGTATACGGCCGGGACGGAGGTCACCCCATGTCGGCTCGACTCCACCTCTTCAAGTCCAAGATCCACCGCGCCATCATCACGCACGCCGACCTCGACTATGAGGGCAGCATGTCGATCGACGCCGACCTCATGGATGCGGCGGGGATCCTCGAGCACGAGATGATTCACGTGTGGAACGTGACCCGTGGGACTCGGCTCACCACCTACGCGCTGCGGGCCGACCCGGGCTCGAAGATCATGTGCATGAACGGCGCCGCGGCGCACCTCATGAAGGTCGGCGACCGCGTCATCGTGGCCACCTTCGCCGAGGTGCCCGCCGAAGAAGCCAAAGACTGGGATCCGACCGTGGTGCTGGTCAACGACGACAACGACATCGTCGACCCAAAGCTCGCTGAGGTCGCCGGGCCCAAGCGACGGATGCGGGCGTGATTCGTTGCATGCTGGGGCGCCGCTGACGCGGGAGTCGCGGGCTTTGGATTGATAGGGAGGCTCGGCGAGCCCGCCGTTGTCGGCGCGGCCTGCGGCTGAACGTCAGGCGCCGCGCGCGAGGGGCGTCGACTCACACCCGTCGCCGGTGCGGCTCCGTCGCGACACGTTCGGCGCTCTTGGGATGCGACTGCAAAGGGCGCTCCGTCATCGACCCAGGCGCGCGGGTCCGGTTCGCGGTAGGACAGCGGTGCCGAGGGCGACGATGACCAAGCCAACGCTGTACCAGTTCGCGCTGTGCCCCTTCTGCAACAAGGTTCGGGCTGGGCTGGAGCTCAAGGGAGTTGCATTCGACGAAGTCGAGGTCAGTCCTCGGTCGAAGGTGGAGCTTCCACCGCTACCGGATGATGCCCCTCGCAAGGTGCCCGTGCTCGAGCACGGCGAGGAGGTCGTGTGGGACTCCACCCGCATTCTCGCGTTCCTCGACGAGGCGTTTCCAGACACCGTTCCCTTTCAGCCCGAAGAGCCGGCCTTGCGCGAGCGGGCCGCGAAGGTCGAAGCGTGGGTCGATGAGGTGTTCATCGAGTCCTTACCGCCGGTCCTGTACGGCACGTGGCGAGAGGCCGCCAAAGCTTCGCAGATCATCGCGAAGCACAGTCGCTTCAGCGCGACGGGGGGCATGATGGTCAAGCTCGGTGGCCCCATTGTGATGCACGCCGTGGCGAAGCGAATCCTGGCGCGCAACGGCCGGACGGACGCCCACGGCTGGGTCAGCGAAAACCTCGAGCACTTCGAGCAGGAGCTGGGCGACCGCCCGTTCGTCGTCGGTGACGCGCTCAGCGTGGCCGACGTCGCGATGCAGGGCGCCATCACCTGTATCCGGCCGTTTCCTATCTTCGAACGGGTACGAGACCGGCCGCGTCTGATGGCCTGGTACGAGCGGGTCGAAGCGCTCAAGCATCCCGCTGGTTGATTTCATCCGTCCGAGGACAGGTTCTCTTTGAGAGCGTCGAGCCGGCGTTCGACGATGCTTCGGTTGCGCGGCGGCGCGGGGCGCACGGAACGTCGTGCGGGTTGCCGTGGGCGAAGGCCTAGACGGCCGCGGGAAGCATGAACGGCGGCAGAAGGCGAAGCGGCGCTCGCACCGTGGCGAGCATCCCGCTGCGTCCGTGGGGCTCAGCGGCCCGAGATGGCGGTGTAGCTCTGAGCGCCCAGCGCCGGGTTGCGCGGGACGACGAGGGCCATGATCGCGTAGAGCAGGATGCCAGGGCCGCCGAGGAAGACGCCGAGGATGAACGCGAGGCGGACCCAAGTGGGGTCCCAGCCGTAGCGTTCGGCGATTCCGCCGCAGACGCCGAGCAAGATCCGAGAGTCGTTGGAGCGATACAGGCGTGCCATCGTGACGAGCGTTCGACCGGGTTCGAGCGCGGAACATTCCGCGTAAACGAAGAAACCCCACCGCCGAACGGGTGTCCGGGCTCGTCAGTCGTGGCGAGGCGGGGCTGGTGGCGAGGGACCTCGACCTCGAGAACACAGCGTCAATCGTGTCTGCGACGTCGGCGAAGCTTTGCCAGAATACGTCCAGCTTCGACTCCGCGTCGGCCTCCGAGGGACTGTCCAAACCAGGGCTGGACCAGTGAATCGGCAAGCCCCACGCTACCAGGTGCCCGGTCAGCACAGCGGATAGTCCACCTCGGGGGTGTACTTACTGCCGCGGTGGTCGAGGATGCTCGAGAACAGGGTGAAGTGCTCCACGCGAAAAGGCGGGGCATCCCATAGGGCGTGCAGGCCCAGCCAGGCTGCGACCTTCTTGCTCGGGGACTTCTTCAGGCGCGCGAGCGTGACGTGCGGCGCGAAGTTGCGGGCATCGGGCGAAAGGCCCAGCCCGCGAAGGGCGGTCTCCACGGCACCGTGCAGGGCGAGCAGCGCAGGGTTGGGCTCGACGCCGATCCAAAGGGACCGCGGTTCACCGCGGGGCGGAAAATGACCGCTGCCGCGCAGCGTCAGGTCGAAGGCGTCGGCCTTGACGGTGCGAAGCGCTTCGTCGAGGTCGGACCGCAGTCCTCCGTCGACCTCTCCGAGAAAGCGCAGCGTGAGGTGCAGCTTCTTGGCCGGCTCCCATCGCGCGCCCTCGATGCCCCCGCCGAGCAAAACGAGCTGCTGCGCGAGTAGGGGCGGCATCGACAGGCCGATGAACAGGCGTGCCTTTTTCGACGCGCTGCTCATGCGTCGTCTGGCGCGCCTTCGCCTTCACCGGGACGGCCGCGTGCGAGCTTTCGCTGAAGACTGCGGCGGTGCATGCCCAAGCGCCGCGCAGCTTCGCTGATGTTGCCGCCGCTGTCGGTCAGCACGCGCTGCAGGTGCTCCCACTCGACCTCTTCGAGCGACCGGGCGGTCGCGGCCGTCGTGGGGATCTCGGTGGCCGGCTCGGTGCGGTCGAACGCCGCGAGCACCTCGTCGGGCTCGGCCGGCTTGGTCAAGTAGTGCACCGCGCCGAGCTTCATGGCCTCGACCGCGGTCGCGATGCTGCCGTAGCCCGTGAGCACGACGATCTTCATCCCGTCGTGTCGTCGCTTCATCTCCGAGACCACCTCGAGGCCGCCACGGCCGGGCATACGGAGGTCGACGACGGCGCGGGCCGGCTTCCACGCGTCGGCCTCGCTCAGCGCGTCCTCGTAGTCGTGCGCCACGACGACCTTGAAGCCACGTCGCCGGAACGCGCCACTCATCGCGGCACAGAAGGCCTTGTCGTCGTCGGTGATGAGAATCGTGTCGTCGTTGACGGTCATGCGGATGCACTCGCGAGAGGGAAGGCGATCGTCACGGCGGTACCACGTCCGGGCGCCGAGTCGACTTCGATGCGGCCGCCGAGCTGCCGAAGCTGCGCGCGGGTGAGGTACAGGCCCAGCCCCATGCCGGAGCCTTCGGGTTTGGTGGAGAAGAACGGGTCGAACGCAGCGCCGACGACCGCGTCGTCCATGCCCTCGCCGTCGTCCTCGACGCGCACCTTCGCGGTGCCTTCGTCCGCGCGTACGAGCAGCGTGATACCGGTGGCGTCGGCGCGGCGGCGACAGGCCTCGGCAGCGTTCGTGAGCAGCTCGCGGACGATCTGTCCGATCGCTTCGCGGGGCAGGGAGCACCGGGCTTCGCGAGCCCCGGGTCCGAAGTCCACCGAGACGGGCACGTCGCCGCTCGCATGGACGTCGTCTTCGAACGAAGACAGGGCCCACGGCTGCGCGCCGGCCTCGAGTTCGGAGACGCGGGCGTCGGGCGTGGACATGCGCTGCACGATGCCCTTGCAGCGTCCGACTTCGGTTCGGATCGACTGCACCGCCTCCTCGCGCTCCGTCTCGTCCATGTGCGGCAGTTCAGAGGCGAGCACGGCGATGGTGCCCAGCGGGGTGCCCAGCTCGTGGGCCGCGCCCGCGGCGAGGCTGCCGAGGCTGGCGAGGTGACGGTCGTCGAGTGCCTGCTCGCGCAGCCGAGCCAGCTCTGCCCGTTGGCGCGCAACCGACAGGGCGATGCTGTGGACGAAGTAGGTGATGAGCGCGCCGGTGACCCCGAACGAGAACCACATACCCCGCAGGTGGCCGGCGAAGTGGTGCTCGTGGCCGGGTGGACCTTGGGGCAGGGGTCCGAGCAGGTAGAGCAAGCCGAAGCCCACCAGGGACGTCGCCGCGACGGTCCACGTCCACCGCGGCGACACCTGTGTCGCCAGGGTGATCGGGACGAAGTACAGGGTGGTGAACGGGTTCGTCGCACCCCCGGTGAGTCCGAGCATGATGCTCAGCGCGGCGGAGTCGGCGAGCAGGTGGAGGCCTGCAAACGTCAGCGTAGCGCGGCCCTTGGGCAGGATCACCCGCATCACGTAGAGGTTCAGCAGCGCCTGGGTCGCCAACACGGCCACGAAGCCGACGATGGTCGCGCCGGTCGGAACCCAGCTGAGCACCGGAGCCACCAGGTGGGGTGCCGTCGCCATCAAGGTGGCCGCGGCAGCCATGAGCACGACGGACACCCACCGCGCGGTCACCAACCCGCGCAGCGTAATCTCGGCCGGAGCCAGGCGTGATTGCGCCGCGTTCAAGGCCGCCAGTTTGCCATGCCCCTCCCGTGGGCGCAGGTGCGACCGCATGTCGCGACTGCGACGGTCGGTCGCATCGTTCCGGCTGCCCATCCCGTAGGTGTACGGAAGTGCCGACGACGCCGTACAGGGTGCTGGCGATGCTGCCGGCGGCGGGACTCCTCGGTGCGTGCCTCACCGCGTACTCGCCTCGGATCCGTGCGGTCGAGCATCATGCGGGGATCACCACCGTCACGCCCAACGCGACGTGCATGGGCTGCCATGAATCCGAGCAGGACGTCATGGTCCAGATGGCGCAGATGAGCACCGCGCAGCGCGAGCACGAAATGGCCCTGCGGATGGGTGGCGGCGGAGCGTCGTTGGTCGCGCAGTGGATGCTCGAGGACGACCGCTCGTGCGCGACGTGTCACAAGCCGTTCGGAGGGCAGCGGTGAGCCTGCGCTGGCTCGGCGTTGCCACGCTGGCCTTGGGTCTGAGCGCCGTGTCGGCGTCGGCGAAGGCCCACCACGTGCCGGGGCACGGCGCATCCGAAGGCGTCCGCAACCTCAACAGCCTCGGCGGCGGGTCCGGGCAGGCCACTTCGCGTGTCCTGTTGCTGCAGGAGTACTCGCGCAACAGCACGAGCCTCAACCCCGCGACCACGTACAACACGTCGCTCCTCGGAGAGTACTCGCCGAAACCGTGGATCTCTTTCGGCGCTCAGGCTCCGCTGCTGATCGTCGATGAGGACGCTGCGCCACAAAAGATCGGGTACGGCGATACGCGAGCATTCCTGCGGATCACGCCGCACGCGGACAAGCTGATCCACAGAGTTTTGACCACCGGCATCAACGTGTCGGTGCCGACGCGAACGCTGACCTTCGAGGCCGACCCTGGAAACATCCTCACGGTATCTCCAATGGTCATGTTTACCCGTGCGCACCTTCGCGCGTTCTGGCAGGTCATGGCGTTGACCACCTTCGAACGGCGTCCTGCCGGAACGGCGATCGACGTCACGGGCAGTGGACAGATCGGATATCGGGCGTTCGGCAAGCTCGGGCTGAGCATCGGCATGCTGGCCGATGTACGCGCCGCGAACTTCTGCGCAGAGGTCGGGGGGGGCTCGAGCTACTGTGCCGGCAACCGGGCCACCGAAACGAACCGCCAGGTGGGCTCCGTCCGTCTCGCGCATCTGTCGGGCGTAAGCTACAGCTTTACCGACTGGGGCCTGCTCGCGTTCAACCTGCAGCTGCCGATGTCGCCCAAGCGCGACTTCGACTACGCAGGCAGCCTCAGCGTGCAGTTTCAGTTCTGAGCCCGTCCCGGCCCGAACTCACACGTTGGCTTCATCGATGGAGCCCTGCCCGGCGTTCGGTTCCACGGCATCCGCCGCGTCCGGGATGCCGTCCGCGCGGGCCAAGCGGGGGGCCGGATACGATGAAGGCGGGGGGCATGCCCTGTCGAGCTGCCAACCCCGCCTCCGCGGCTGCTGAGCGTCTCGGCTCAGCCTTTGGTCTTGCCGCTGAGGTCGATGCCAGCGAGCAGGTCGCCCAGCGAGCCCAACGAGCCCTTCTTGCCGCCACCGCTACCCTTCTTCTGGGAGCTGCGGAACTTGGCAAAGGCTTGCTTCTCCTCGACCTGTGCAACCGCCTTGATCGAGAAGCGGAGCTTGCCTTGGGCGGTCGGGCGCATCGCGACGACCTGAACCTCGGCCCCCGCCTTGTAGCGGCGACGCGGATCCGCGTTCGGCGGCAGGTCGAGTTCGGCGTTGGGGATGATGCCCGCGCCGGCTTCGGTCGTGACGAGTACGCCGTAGCTCTCGACCTTGTCGACGGTGGCCGCAACGACTTCCGTGCCTGCCGCGGAGGAGCCGCCGCCGGCGCCTTGGATGAGCGCCTTCATCGACAGACCAATCTTCGGCGGCTTGCCGTCGGCCTGGGATTCGATGCTCTTGACCTGCACCTTGACCGTCTCACCGACCGAGAGCACGTCGGACGGGCTGCCGATGCGCGTGTTGCTGATCTCGGAGATGTGCAGCAGACCCTGAATGCCGCCGATGTCGACGAAGGCTCCGTACGCCTGGAGCGACTGCACGATGCCCTCGAGCTCGGACCCGACCTCGAGGCGGCCAACGAGTTCCTTGGCCTTCTCGGCCCGTTCGGCCTCCAACAGCGCGCGGCGGCTGACGACGATCGAGCGACCGTTGTCTCGGACCTCGAGCACCTTGAAGAAGTGGGACTGGCCGACGAACGTGTCGAGCTCCTTGACGAACTGCACGTCCACCTGCGAGGCCGGGCAGAAGGCGCGCTTGCCCGAGATGTCGACCTCGAGTCCTGCCTTTACGGCCTTGGAGAACGTGCCCTCGACCGGGGTTCCGCTCTGCGCCGCGAGCTCCAGCTCGGCGGCGCCGGCTTCGCCACGCCCCAGCGACATCTTCAACTCGGGCGCGCCCCGGCCGGCTTTCGCGACGGTGGCCTTTATGGTGTCTCCAACGGACACCCTAGGCTCTCCGTTGTCGTCGAGGATTTCGTTGCGGCTGAGGTGGGCCTCGACGCGGCCACCGACGTCGACGAACACGGTATCGTTCGACATGGCGACCACGGTGCCTTGAACGCGCTCACCGGCACGCAAGCGACTGCGCTGCCGTCCCTGTTCGGCGGAGCTCGCTTCAAACAGGGCGGAGAAGGACTCGTCTTCACTCATAGTTTTTCCATCGGCGGGAGCGTGGGGAGCGGCTCCGCGACGCTCTTGGGCTTCCAGACCTTCACGAGGTCGACATAGCCCTCTTTTTTGACGCGAATCTCATGCGACAGGCCGTCACCCACGGGGACTTTGACCTCGCAGGGGGAGTCACACTGATACGCGTCGTCGACGTAGACCTGCGCGCCGTTGACGTTCGATTGCACGAGCGCGCGGTTCATGGGGAGCTTCTTGACGGGGGCCTCGTCCTTGTTGGATGCGCCGCTCTTCGGCGTGTCGACGGGGTCATTCGTCGCGGGGCCGGTGCTCATGTCACCGAAGAACATTGCGATGACCAGGCCGATCGCGAGCAGGCCCAGGCTGATCGCGATCGTTCGGCCTCGCCGGTCCTCGGCAAAGCCTGCGGTGGGGCCAGCCGGTGGAATCGACGGATTGGCTGGCCGCGGCTGGTTGCGTGTGATGACCGAGTGCCCGGTGGATGCCGGGGCTGCGGTAACGAACTGCGCGCTCGAGGGACCGGAGTCGATGCGGCCTTCTTTGGCCGAACGCAGGTACCCGATGCACTGGCCGATGAGTTCGGCGAGGCGCCCTGCGGTTTGTATGCGCTTGGACCGGTCCTTGCGGAGGCCCATGAGGACGACTTTGGCCGTCTCCTTGGAGGCGTGGCGTGGGGGCGGAACCTTGGCCCGGACGTGCTTGAGCATCGTGGCCATGGGCGTTTCCGCGGAAAAGGGCGGGCGACCCTCGAGCATCTCGTAGAGGATGCAAGCCAGGGAGTAGATGTCGGTGCGGTGGTCGAGCGGTAGCCCGTTGCACTGCTCGGGCGACATGTACTGGGGCGTGCCGAAGACCTCGCCGGCCTGCGTCAGGCGCGTCGCGTCGACGCCCCCGGCGATGCCGAAGTCGAGAACCTTGACCACCTTTGAGACGCCGACGGTCTCGATGAAGATGTTGTCGGGCTTGAGGTCACGGTGGAAGACCCCGTGCTCATGCGCTTCGGACAGACTCTCCGCGGCCTGCCGGGCGATCTGCAGCGCCTCCATCTCGTCCAGAGGCCCCTGCTCGAGACGGTCGGCCAGGCTCTCCCCGGTGAGGAGTTCCATGACCATGTAGGGGCGACCGTCTTTGGTCTCCCCGTGTTCGAACACGCGGATCGTGGAAGGGTGCCGGAGCTTGCTCGTAATCTCGAGCTCACGCCGGAAGCGGCTGAGGAACTTGCGGTCGGTGGTGTCCGACCGGACCAGCTTGATCGCGACCTTGCGCTCCACCTGGGTGTCCCAGGCTTCGTAGACGACGCCCATGCCGCCTTCACCGATGACGTCGGTGATCTTGTAGCGCCCAGCGATCTTCTTGCCGACGTCGCGCGTGAACGTCAGCTCCATATCGGAAGCCGACGCGGTCGGGGCAGGGTCCGGGGGGGGAGCCTGCGCAGCGCGTTTCTCTCGGGCTTGCCCCGTGTCGAGGCGCCGGGTCTTGGGAATCCCTGTGGGTCGTTCAGACATGAGGACACGGGCGGCGGTCGGCAGAGCCGCCCCAGTCGGCACTGCAAAGTGTACCTGTCTCCCCTCCCATCCCCAAGGGCAGCGCCCAGTTCGACGCTCGGTTGCTGAAGATGCTTCCAACCCGTTTCGGGACCGGCACGATGCAGACGCGCAGTTCCCCGCCGGGCCGTGCCAGCACGCCCTGCGCAGTGGATGTCGCCACTCTCCCACCCTCGGATGGTCCGGGATCGGCGATCGGCAAGACTTGGCGAGGGGTGAGACGACCGGGTATCAAGCGCCATGCGTCGGATCTCCACTCTCGCGTGCTTGCTGGCGACGGGGTGCGCTGGGGGGGCGACGCCCCCGGCCACGGCGGATCAGCCCGATCCGGCCCCCGAAGCCCCGGAGACCACGGCGGCCTCCGAGCCGGTCGTCGCGCGGGTTCCCGAGCCCAAGCCTGCTTCCGCGGCGTCGCCGAAGCCCATGCCGGTCGTTGCCCCCGATGGCACGGTGGGTCGAGGTTGCGGTTCCGCGCCCGAGCGCATGTCGTGCATTCCGGCGGGACCCTTCGTGCGTGGTCGCGACGATGGCGAGCGCAGCAACGAGAAGCCGCAGGCCACCGTCTGGCTGCAGGCCTTCTTCATGGATCAGTACGAGGTCACGTACGCCGAATACAAGGCGTGTCAGAAGGCGAAGCAGTGCCCACGCTCGGGACCGCGCTACACGGATTTCGATCACCCCAACATGCCGATCCAGGGTGTGAGCTGGTTCGACGCGCTCGCGTACTGCGAGGCGCACGGCAAGACGCTGCCGACCGAGGCCCAGTGGGAGAAGGCCGCGCGCGGGCCCGAGGGGGACCTGCACCCGTGGGGCAATGAGCCCGCAACGTGCGAGCTGGCGATCATCAAGGACGAGACGGGTCGAAGCTGCGGGCTCAAGAAGGCGATCAGCAAGCCCGAAACCGGGCGCCCGTGGGACGTCGGGTCGCGCCCCGTGGGTCGGTACGAGCTCTACGACATGGTCGGCAACTCCTGGGAGTGGGTGTACGACTGGTACAGCCGCAGCTACGAGACCTGTGGGGAACGATGTGAAGGCGTCGATCCTCGAGGTCCGTGCGACGGTGCCGAGGTCTGCAAGGGCCACTCGCAGAAGATCGTGCGAGGCGGGTCCTGGTACTGGGACGCCGCCCACGGCACGGGCACGTACCGGCGCGCGCACTTTCCCGCAAACGCGCCGCATTTCCACCACTTCGGCTTTCGGTGCGCCGCGACGCTCGAGCAAGCCGAGGCGCTCGCCGCTGCAGCGCCGGCGAGCACGGCCGAGGAGTGAACCACGCAAAAGCGCCGCGTCCCGGAGGAGCGCGGCGCTTGGCTGACGTTGCCGTCGAAGCCGTTGCTTAGGGCTTCGTCTTGCCCTTGGCGATCACGGCGTCGTACAGCTTGTCCTTGGGCGTGCCCTTGGCGAGGAGTGCGTCGGCCTTTTTCATCTCTTCGTCGATGAGGGCCTTGAACGCCTCGAACGGCTGCGCACCGGACAGGAAGCGGCCGTTGACGAAGAATGCCGGGGTTCCCCGAGCGCCGAGCGTGGTGCCCTGCGACTGCTGCTTCTTGATCTTGGCCTCGAGCTTCTTGTCCTTGAGGTCTTCCTTGAACTTGGCCATGTCGAGGCCAAGTTCCGTCGCGTACTTCTCGATGTTCTCATCGGTGAGCGCGCGAGGATCTTGGAAGAGCTTGTCGTGCATCTCCCAGAACTTGCCCTGGTTGCCGGCCGCTTCGGCCGCCATGGCTGCCGGCATTGCACGGTTGTGCATCGGCAGGGGGTTGTTCTTGAAGACGATGCGGACGTCGTCTTTGTAGGTCTCTTTGATTTTGGCGAGAGTCGGACCGACCCTCTTACAGAACGGTCATTGGAAGTCCGACCATTCGACGATGGTGACCTTCGCGTCAGCGGGGCCCTTGGCTGCATCGTCGGCAGCGACGGCAACCTTGTAGGTTGCCTTGGGGTCGGGACGCCCCGGACGGGGCTTGGCAGCTTTGTTGGGCGCGGCGGGTGCAGCGGTGCCGATCTTGCCTTCGAGCTCGTCGAGCTTCGCCAGGATGTTGTCCTGTTTCTGGTCGATCTGCGCCAGCTTCTCTTGAAGCTGAGCGAACGACCCGGACCCCTGGCAGCCCACCACGAAGGTGGCGACCATGGCGGCGGCACCAAGCCCACGAAGGCCCGGTAGTTTCCGTGTCATGTTGCTGATGTTCTCCTTACCGAAGAGGAAAGCCCACGGATGGGCCCTCCATCGACCGAACGGGTCGATGTGCGGGCTTATATCGAATTTTTCTCTGCGCGGCATGATCGGTGGGTTCGAGGTGACGTGCGGGCCCGCAACGGGCACCCTGTGGCCGTGAGCGACGATTCGACGTCGAAGACACCTGCGGTGGCGGAGCCGACGGACGTCGCGCCGGAGGCTGATCTCCCCCCAGTCGTGGCGCGTTTGGTCGTCGAGATCCGCTCCGATGGGTCGCGCACGGTGGCGCGAGGCGCGCTCGAAGACCACGTGAGTGGAGAGGACGTTGCGGTCGCGGTCGAGGCCGACTCGCCGGCCGCGCTGCTTGGCAAGCTCTCGCGTAGCCTACTCACCCTTCCGACGATGCTGCGCACTTCGCGGCCGGCCCTCGAGGCCACGCCCGAGCCGGAGCGTTCGAGGCTGCGCCGCCTGGGCAGCCGGGTGCGGGGCAGCCTGCGCAGGCGCCTCAAGACGCGTCGATGAGCAGGGACCAGGCCTGGTTCGCCAGTACGCAGGTCGAGGCGAGATACTCGAAGTTCACCGTGTCGTAGGTGTCCGAGCTGAGGTGATAGTGCGGCGTCGTGTCGCCGGAGACGAATTCTTCGGTCAGTCCGATCGCCGCGAATCCGTAGGGACGGAACGAGACGTGGTCGGTGAACCCGGTCCCGGTCGGGGTGAGCGTGATCGGGCTGTCGAGCAGGGCGTTCGCCGCGTCGTACACCTCGAACAGGCCTTCATCGGCGCGTTCGAGCTCGATCGCCCGGTCGCCGTCTTGGTCCCACCCCATCTGATCGATGGTGTGCACCGCGACCACGTCCGTTCTCTGCTGAACGAGCAGCTGCGCGAACGCGTCGCTGCCGATGAGCCCAATCTCCTCCTCGTCGAAGCCCACGAAGATGACGTCGTGCGACCGGCATTCGATCGACGACAGGTAGCGGGCGAGCGAGAGCACGAACGCGATGCCCGTTGCGTTGTCGTTGGCGCCCGGGGAGTTGGGCACCGTATCGAAGTGGGCGCCGACGACGAAGGTGCGCCCGCCGGGTTCGGTGGCCGGCAGAAGCCCGGCGATGTTGGTGCCCGTGGTGGAGTACGCATGGCGCTCCGCGACCAGGCCCAGGGCATCGAACTCGGCCTCGAGCCAGTCGGCGGTGGCGGAGCGGCTCGCCTGGGTCGCGCGCTCGGTCAGCGTGACGCCCGAGGGTAGGGCGGTCTGTCCCGTGAGCAGCCCGACGGTGTCGTCGAGGTAGGCCGACAGCCAGGGGGGCGAGGGAGACGGCGCTGGCGCGCATGCGGGTGTGCCCGTCGAATCGTCTGCGGACGCGGCGGTGCTCGAAGACTCCTCGATACCGTGGGTCGATCCTGCGCTCGTGGGCGATGTGGGGTCCGGCCCGACGCTGCTCGCCTCTGCCGCCGTGGTGCCGGTGCTGCTCGAGGACGTCTGCGCTCCCGTCACGTCTGCGGGCGGGGCATCGGCACATCCGACGACCAACCCCAACAGCATGCACGCGCGTCGCATGGCCTCAGGCTATGGTGGCGCCTCGCGCCGGGTCAACGGGTGCGACGCTGCGCCGCCGATGTCCGAAACCACCGCAATCGTCATCACGCTGGTCGCCTACAAGGTGGCGCTGCTGGTCATCGGCGTGCTCGCGCAGCGCAAGACGACGAGCGCGGACGACTTCTTTCTCGGCGGTCGCAGCCTCGGGCCGTGGGTCGCTGGACTGTCGGCCTCGGCCAGCAGCAGCTCGGCGTGGTCGTTGCTTGGCGTCAGTGGCTTTGCCTACGCGCACGGACTGAGCGCAGTGTGGCTGTTTCCTGCGTGCGTGGGTGGCTTCGCCCTCAATTGGTACGTGCTCGCGCCGGCGCTGCGCCGTCACAGCCTCGCCTCGGGCAGCCTCACCGTCACCGAGATCCTCGCCGGCCCCCGGGATGCGCCCGGATCCCGGCCGATCCGCGTCCTCGCGACCAGCATCGTGCTCGTGTCACTGATGGCGTACGTCGCCTCGCAGTTTCAAGGCGCGGGCAAGACGTTCGCGGAGACGTTTGCAATGTCGATGACCGAGGCAGTGTTGCTGGGCAGCGCCGTCGTCGTGGTCTACACGATGCTCGGCGGGTTCCTGGCCGTGAGTCTGACCGACACGCTTCAGGGCTTCGTGATGGCGCTCGCTTCGATTGCACTGCCCGCCGCGGCGCTTGCGTCCGTGGGGGGATTCGCCGCGCTGGGGCAGGGTATGTCCTCCGTGGATTCGCCTGGATACCAGAGCCTTCTCGAGGGCATGCCGACGGCCGCGGGCATCGGGTTCGTGCTCGGTCTGCTAGGCATCGGGCTGGGCTACCCGGGGCAGCCGCACGTGGTCAACCGATTCATGGCGGTGCGGGACGAAGCGGCGCTGGCTCGCGCGCGACAGATCGCGATGGGCTGGGCGGTCATCCTTTACGCCGGGATGATCGTTCTGGGGCTGTGCGCGCGCGTGATGCTGCCGCCGCTGGGCGACGGCGAGGTGGCTTTCATCGCCGCGGCGCGCCATCTGTTTCCGCCGGTCATCGCCGGCGTCGTGCTGGCGTCGGTGCTCTCTGCGATCATGTCCACGGCCGACTCACAGCTGCTGGTGGCGGCCTCCGCCGTGGCGCACGACCTACCCGCGAAGACGCCCGATGCAGCGCCGGAGGTCATGGTGCGACGCTCTCGCATCGTCGTCTTTGGGCTCAGCGCGGCCGCGGTGGTTGCGGCGCTGCTCGGCGACGCATCGATCTTCAAGAAGGTGCTCTTCGCTTGGACCGCGATGGGGGCCGCGTTCGGCCCGCTGCTGATCGTGCAGCTGCTCGTTGGGCCGGTGCGCTGGCAGGCCCGGCTGGGTGCGATCGCGCTGGGCTTCGGCAGTGCCGTGCTCGCGTACTCCATCCCCGCCACGGCCGGAACGGCGTGGGAGCGGGTCGCTCCGTTCGCGCTTGCGCTCGCCGTGGCGTGGTGGGATGCCCGCGGCGCGTCACGGCAGTGAGTGCAACCTCCGGCACTGCGTGCCGTCTTGATCCGAGCCATGTTCGGGTCGTTTCACCTTCGCTCGGCGTCCGCGCTCTCGTATGCGGTCCTGCTGGCCGGCTCAACGCTCATGATCGCCTTCGGCGAGGGAACGCGCGTGGGGCCCAAGGGCCTGGTCCGACTCGGCGTCGGCGTCGACCTGCGGACGTTGGGCATGCTCGGCGTCGTGCTCGCGCTAGGGCTTCTGCTGCGGCGCGCATCGGCAGCGCCGCGCATCGTTCCGCGCCCCAAGGGTCTGCACGCCTGCACGGCGCCGCTTGCCGTGGGTCTGACGCTGGGCGGCTGGAAGCGCGAACTGATCGTCGATGGCAGGGCGGGGCGCATCTACCTGCGGCGTCGCGCGGCGTGGCTTTGGTCCACCGACGAGCAGCTTCGCTTCTCGGAGGTAGACCACGTCGACTACGGCCACCGCGGAGGCGAAAGCGCGCTGGAGACCTACGACGTTTCGCTGGTGCTCCGCGACGGCTCGCGGCGGTCGTTGTTTTCGTTCCGCGGCGAGGTGGCCGAGGGCGCGGGCAGCAGCGTCGAGGAGGGGCGGTCACGAACCTTCGTCCGGCTGCTGACCGCGACGATCGGGGTCGGCCTCGGTCCCCGAACCCGCCACGGGTGATGCAGCGTCGGCCGCAGACGATGTCGGGATCTTCGCACATCGTGATCCCGGCGAGGGGTCCGATGAGCAGCGCGCCGTCGGCGAGGAGAACCTCGTAGTCGCCCGTGACGGTCCCCTGCCTCGAAGTCGCCGACGGAGCCTTCGTCGCAGGCCGTCGCGAGCAGGAGCAAGAACGCCGCGGACGCGCCCGCGGCTCGTGTCATCGAAGTCATGCGTTTCATTGCCCGCTGGCCCGTTGCTTCGTCACCGGATGCGTCGCTTTTCCGCAGGCGACCGCGATTGCGCTGGCATGGTGCGATCGCGGGTGGGCGGCTTCGAAGGCGGCCCGACCTGTCGGTGATTCGCCCAGCGTGCACAGCACGACCACGAGCAAGGCGTCTCGTTCTTCGGCGAGCTGGCCCTGCGGGTGTGCAAGCGCGTGGGCGCGCAGCGTGGCCTTGGCGTCGGCCGCTCGACCCTCGCGGATGGCTCGACGCGCTTGTCGCAGGACGCCGAGCTCTCGCGCAAGTCCGTCTTCCGGCGTGCCTGCGGGCGTTGGTGCAGGCGGCGGTGCCGACGGCGGACGCGTCGGTGTGGGGGCCGTTGCGGGTGGGGGCGACACGGGTGCAGGCTCCGGCGCCTGCGGAGCGCGCGGGGGCGGGGCGGTCTGCGTGGTCGGTGTCCGGTCGATGGCGTCATCGACCGCGGTGGAGACGGGATGGCTGCGGACCGGCTGCAGCGTGTCGTGACCCGCCCAGCTCCACGCGGCCACGGCCGACGCCGCTGCGAGCGTTCCGCCCAAGGCCCAGATCGCTGCAGCGCGGCGAGGTCGGGCGACGAGTCGCGGTGGGTCGATCGCCGCTTCGAGGCGCACACGAACGTCGGCGCTGGGTCGGTCGTCGCGCTCGGACGTCCTGCGGTAGGTGGCGAGCAGCGCCTTGGCGCGTGCGCTGGGCTCGTTCATTCCGATGCCTCTCCTTCGTCCCGCGCGGCGAGGGCCCGCTCGAACCGACGGCGGGCCAGTCGGAGGCGGGAATAGACGGTGTTGAGCTTGGTGCCGGTGGCTGCCGCGACTTCGGGGGCGGGTAGGCCTTCGATGTCGCAGAGGGTGAAGACGGCGCGCTGCTCGGGGTCGAGTGCGCTGAGGAAGGTCTCGACCCATGCGGCTGCTTCGCGCTGCGCGACGACGTCATCGGGCTGAACCGGCGGAGGCGGGGTTGGGGCGTGATGTTCTCGCCGCATCCGGCGAATGCCCGAGCGGCGGTGGTGCATCGCAACCCGGCGCGCAATGCCGTACAGCCACGAGCGCATCGACCGAGCGCCGTCGAAGTCGTCGAGTCGGCGGTGCACGACCAAGAAGACGTCGTGCAGGACATCGTCGATGCCGGCGGCTGGGACGTCGAGATGGCGAAGCGTTCGGCGGACGAACGCCGCGTGGGCCTCGTAGACCGACGTGAACGTCAGGGGCGTCGGCTCGACGAGCCGCAGCGATCGTGGGGGAGGAGCGCGCACCGGAGCTGGACCTCGACCCTCGCATTTCCCGCTGCGCGACGGTTCCGTCACCATCGTCGTGGGGTTCTTGCGCGTTAGATGCGCAACCCGAGTCCGACGGCCAGGCGACCCTGGACGGGGCCGAGCACGTGCAGCGAGGCGAGGTTGTCCACCACCACCTCTGCGCGGTTGAGGGGGATGCTGAGGGTGCCCCGGGCGAGCAGGTGCACTCGGGTGGTGACGTCGACGCCCACGCCGACGCTGCCGAGCACCGCAACCCACGGCAGGGTGATTGCGCGGGCGTCGGCGAAGCCGAATCCGCTGGCGTAGAGCTGACCCGCCTCCGCCCCCGCGCAGAACGGTACGGACCATCGACCCTGGGTCCACCGGCCGCAGCCGCGTGCATCGACGGCCCAGTGTCCGAGGTCTGCGCCGACCGAAGGCTGGTCGTCGGCGCGTGCGTCCGCGCGCGTGGTCGCGAATCCGCCGAGTTCGACGGCCCACACCCGGCCCGCGAGCGCCGCGTCGAGGCGAACGTGCCCCACCATGCCAGGAAGGCTGCCCAGCACGGGTCCAAACTCCACCGAAAGCATGCCCGACAGTGGCCTGCGCGTACGAGGTGGGGAGGCTTCGGCATGCGGAGGCGGGCTCGCGGCGGTGCCCTCTGCACGCGGGGACGGTGCGAGTCCGGGTGCCGGCAGAGGGTCCGCGGCGGGCTGAGGCTGTGGCTGTGGCTGTGGCAGTGGAACGGCGACCGGTTCGGGCGTCCGTTCGTGCTCGGCGATCGCGGAGGCCACGATGAACGCGGCGGCTTCGATGGCGACCGCGCACGTGGGGCTGGAGACGGTTCGGGTCGCGCTGCCGCCGCTGGGGTCGCGAATCTCGACGGCGGCCTCGTATTGGCCTGAGGGCCCGGGGCGCACGTCGGCGCGGACCGCCCATCCGGTGCCGTCTCCGTCGCCCTCGGCCAGCGCAGCCGAGAGACTCTGCGCGAGGCTTACGTTCCCACAGGCGCCCGTTTGCGACACCTCGGGTGCCGCGAGCAGCCAGGCTGCAGCCAGTCCTGCCGAGGCAGACACCACCGCAGCCTACCGCGCGCATCGAATCCGCGCGCGCTTCTTTCGGCGTGGCTCGGCGGCGCGGGCTGTGTTAAGAGCAGCCGATGCGCGTCGCGTTGGCAACGCACGGCTGCCGACTCAACCAGTCGGAGACGGATGCGATGGAGGCAGCCCTGGTGGCGGCCGGTCACGACATCGCCGACGGTCCCGAGGACGCCGAAGTGTTCGTGCTCCACTCGTGCACGATCACCCATCAGGCCGGCGCCGAGGCCCGCGCGCAGATCCGTCGTGCCAAGCGGCGCAACCCTTCGGTTCGCGTGCTGGTCACCGGTTGCTACGCGAACGCCGAGCCCCAGCAAGTCGCCGCCATGCCCGAGGTCGACGCCGTCCTGGGCAACGGCGAGAAAGATGCGCTGCAGTCGGTCTTGCAGGACCTCTCGCCCGCCGAGTCCACGCGCCCGGCCGGGGCGGCGTTCGTGCAGGTCAGCGCGCTAAAGAAGCGGACCACGCTCACCGCGCTCACGGCCGCCACGCCGCGTCGTCGGACGCGCTCCCTGCTCAAAGTTCAAGACGGCTGCAACTACCGCTGCTCGTTCTGCATCGTGCCGCAGGTACGGGGGAACTCGCGAAGCGTTTCGGTGGCCGACGTGGTCGTGCAGGCACGCGGGCTGGTCGAGGCCGGTGCACCCGAGATCGTCCTCACCGGCATTCACCTCGGCACCTATGGCCGGGACCTTCGACCGAGGGTGCGCTTGGCCGAGCTGGTCACGGCGCTCCTCCCGGTCCTCGGCAATGCGCGGCTGCGCCTGAGCTCGCTCGACCCGCACGAAGTCGACGACGACCTCATCGGGCTGCTCGCCGCGCATCAGCCCCAGATCTGTCGCTACTTGCACTTGCCGGTGCAAAGCGGTGATCCGCAAGTGCTTCGGGCGATGCGCCGTGG
The DNA here is from genome assembly GCA_964432695.1 of uncultured Nannocystaceae bacterium. Taxonomy (GTDB): domain Bacteria; phylum Myxococcota_A; class Polyangia; order Nannocystales; family Nannocystaceae; genus CAJXVA01. Next base: position 15,611 of record CAYSPB010000026.1, on the reverse strand, counting down.
CCACACGGCCGAGGACTTCGCGACGCTCACGACCAAGCTCGACGCAGCTGTGCCGGGCATTGGCATCGGCACCGATGTGATCGTCGGCTTTCCCGGCGAGACCGATGCTCAGTTCGACAACACCTACGCGCTGCTGCGTGACGCACCTGTCGCGTACCACCACGTGTTTACCTACTCGGTCCGCAAGAACACGGCCGCGGCGACGATGCCCGACCAGATCGACCCGGCGGTGAAGTCGTCTCGCAACAAGGCCCTGCGCGACCTCTCGCGTGCGCAGACCGAGGCATTTGCGGCCCGGTTCGAGGGCCAGACGCTCGACTGCGTCATCGAGGGGGGGCGACGCGGACCGGTTGCGCTGGCCGACAACTACGTGCGCGTGCCGCTTCGCCGCGGCAGCCTCGAGGTCGGTGCCCGCGGTCCGGTCACGATCGTCCGCGAGGGCGAGCTGCTCGTGGGCCACGCATGAGCTTCGGGCTCGACTTCGCCGACAAAGCGGCCGTGCTGGCGGCCCTCGGGCACGACATGCCGGCCCGCGTCCGCACCGACCGTGCGCGTAGCGTCGGGTTCGACGACGCGCGAACGGTCGTGCTGGAGGGCGACAACCTCGCAACACTGCAGCAGCTGCGGCCCGCCTACTTCGAGCGCATTCAGACCCTCTACCTCGATCCGCCCTACAACACCGGCCACGATTTCGTCTATCGCGATCGCTACGGCGAGTCGGCGGCGGCTTTCGCTGCGCGCACCGGGCAGGTCGACGACACGGGCACGCCGCTGCGGGCCAACCCGTCCACCGATGGTCGGTACCACTCCGCCTGGCTGGCCATGATGTATCCGCGGCTTTGGCACGCGCGGTCGCTCCTGTCTTCCGAGGGCATCCTGTGCGTGAGCATCGACGACCATGAGGTGCATCACCTGCGGATGCTACTCGACGAGATCTTCGGCGAAGACTGTTTCATCGCGCAGGTCGTCGTGGTGACCAACCGGGGCGGACGCGACTACCTGCGCATCGCTACCGGACATGAGTACCTGCTGGTCTACGGCGCCACGCCGCAGGCCCGCGTACGGGAGCTGCCCAAGCCGCCGCCGGCCGACGCGCTGCACGACGCACGAGGGCCGTACGTGCTTCGCGAGCTCCGCAATCGCAACCCGAAGTTTCACCCGGGCAACCGTCCGAACCTGTTCTACCCGGTGTACGTGGATCCCTCTCGCGATGACGGGCGGGGAGGTCTCGCGGTCAGCCTCGTTCCGCGCGCGGGCTACGACGTGGTGGTGGAGCCACGAAACCGGGCGGGGGCGGGCAGCGTGTGGCGGTGGGGAAAGCCCAAGCTGCACGCGGCGGTGGTCGAGGACGACCCCGTGCGGTCCCAGGTCGTGGCCAAGCTGCGTCGCGACGGCGGATACAACGTCTACGAAAAACACCGCAAGGACACGGTCAAGGCGAAGGGGCTGTGGGACGAGTCGTCCATGCGGACCGAGCAGGGCACGCTCGATCTGCGCGCAGCGCTCGGGCAGCCGGTGTTCGACCACCCCAAGCCTGTCGCGCTGGTGCAGCGATGCGTGCAGCTGGGCAGCGACAGTGATGGCATCGTGCTCGATGCGTTTGCGGGCTCGGGTACGACCGCCGAGGCGGTTACCGCTGCGAACGAAGCCGACGGGGGCACGCGCGCATGCTTGCTCGCGCAGTGGCCCGCGCCGGTCGAAGTCGACGGGTACGCGACGATCTGCGACGTCACGCGAGCACGCGCGGCGCGGTGTGGGGGTGTCCGCAGCTTTGTCGTCGGGGGTCCCGAGCCAACGCCGCCCGAAGCGGCACGGGTCGAGCACTTTGATCCGTGGGCGCGGGCGCTGGCCGCCGGAGTCGGCCTGCATGCCACGCTCGAGCGCCGGCAGGCATGGACCGTGCTGCGGGATGGCGAGCGCGCGTTCGCGTGGTGCCTCGAGGCATCGCCTGGGCGGGCCGAGATGCTGGGGTTGCCCGATGGCGCGACCGTCGTGGTGCGCGACGATGGATGGACGAACGCCGAGCGCATCGCCGCTGCCGCGCGGTGGCGGGTGGAGTCTCCGTGAAGCTCCGGTTCGACCCGAACCTGCCGCACCAGCACGCCGCGATCGAGGCTGTACTGCAGGCGGTCGACTCCAGGGGTCCCTACGCGCCCGCGGAGCTGCGCATGAGCCCCGCTGGCCCCGTGGTGGCCAACCCTGACGGCTTGCCGCCACGCTTGGCGGTCGAGATGGAGACGGGGACCGGCAAGACGTACGCGTTCATCCGGACGGCGCTGACGTTGGCTTCTCGCCTCGGCCTGCGCAGCTTCGTCATCGTCGTGCCGTCGGTCGCCATTCGCGAGGGCGTTCTGGCGACGCTTCGCAGCACCCGTTCGCACTTTGCGACGCTGTTTCCCGAGGTCCCCTACCGCTTTTTCGCCTACCGACGCGAGCGACTGACGCGGTTGCGGCAGTTCGTTCGCGCGGCCACCGTCGAGTTCGCGGTTCTCACCATCGACGCGTTCACCAAGGACACCAACGTGCTGCGCCGTCCCTGCGACGCGTTCGCAGGTCGCTCGGCGCTCGAAGCCCTGGCCGCGACGCGGCCGGTCGTCATCGCCGACGAACCGCACCACTACCAAACGGCGCTTCGCAAGGGGGCCTTCGACGAGCTCCACCCGGGAATGGTGCTCGCGTATGGCGCGACGCTGGGCGCGGAGCCCGGCCCGGTGGTGCATCGCTTGACGCCGGCCCGGGCGCACGCGCAAGGGCTGGTGAAGTCGATCGTCGTACACGGTCGCGAGGGCGGAGGCGAGGCCGGGTACGCGGCACAGATTCGCGACACCATCGACGCGCACCTGCGTCGTCAGGCTCGGCTGCGGGCACGTGGGATCAAGGTCCTGTCGCTGTTCTTCCTCGACCGGGTTGCACGCTATGCCGACGAGGACGACGGGTTGGCGCGGGCGTTGTTCGACCAGCATTTTGACGACCTCAAGCGCGGCCATCCAGCCTTTGCGGAGCGACGCGCTTCCTCGGTTCGCGCCGCCTACTTTGCGACCCGGGCTGGGGCCGTGACGGATTCGAAAACCGGGCGCTCCGCAGCCGACGTGGCGGCGTACGACCTCATCTTGCGGGACAAGGCGCGGCTGCTGTCGTTCGACGAACCGGTCTCGTTCGTCTTTTCGCACTCGGCACTGCGCGAGGGATGGGACAACCCCAACGTGTTCCAGATCTGTACACTCGCGCGCTCCGATGCGCCGGTTCGGCAGCGGCAGGAGATCGGCCGTGGCGTGCGGCTGTGCGTCGATCAAGACGGGCGCCGGGTCGAGGACCGCGTGGTCAACGTTCTCGACGTCTTCGCAAACGAGAGCTACGCGGCGTTCGTCGCTGGGCTGCAGTCTGCCGATGCCTCTCGTCCGGCCCATGAGCGGGCACCGACGCCGGCGTCCCGTCGCGCGTCCGCGGGAGCACAGGCGCGAGCGCCAGTCCGGGTTCCGGACGACGCGGTGCTCGTGCGGCGTTGTGCCGCCATGCTCGGGGACTTCGAGCCCGTGCCGTGCGATGCGCGGCCGGATTTCGTCGAGACCGCGGTGCAGGCTCTGGCGCGTCGCGGGTTTCCCCTGCGGCGCGCGACGATTCTCGCGATCGCGCACGCAGCCGAGGCCGACGTGCAGGCAGACCCGGTTCGTGGCGCGCGGGCACTTGCGGATGTGGTCGAACGCGCGTTGCTCGGGGGCTGAGTCGTGGCGCGCGTGGGCGTTTCGAGGCAGAGTCGAGCGATGACTTGGACTCGACGACGGTTCGTGGTGCGCGCGGCCAAGGCCGCAGCGATGCTTCAGGGATGGGTGTTGGTCGGCTGTACCGACGACGGCGATGCGATCGCCGACGGTGAGGGTGGGGAGAGCAGCGAGGGCGGCACGACGTCGGGCGGCGAGAACTCGTCCTCGGGAACCGCAGAGGCCGACGCCGGCGGATCCACCGGTGGAGCATCCCCCGCGACGGGCTCAGGCGCCGCGGATGCTTCCACCACGGATGCTGCCCAGGGGTCGTCTTCGACGAGCGCCGTCGATCCCGAAACCGGGAGCGGCGGTGCGGCGTGCGAGTTGACCCCCGAGGACATCGAGGGGCCCTTCTATCGGCCGGAGATCCCGGTCGGCGGTAACCTCGACCTGCACGGGGACGAGGGCGTTGCGCTGCGAATCGAGGGCCAGGTACTCGGTGAAGACTGCATGCCGATCGAGGGCGCGGTCGTCGAGATATGGCACGCCACCCCGGTCGCTCCGGGAGCCGAGCCTGGAGACGTCCTCGCGACCTACGACGACACCGCCGAGTATCGGTACTACGGACAGGTCGCGACGGACGCGAGTGGGGCCTATGCGTTCGACACCCTGCAGCCAGGTTGGTATCTCAACGGCGCCGAGTTTCGGCCCGCGCATGTGCACGTGAAGGTGTGGGTACGCGGCGTCGAGCGGCTCACGTCACAGCTGTACTTCGCTGGCGACCCGTTCAACGATGACGACCCCTGGTACAACCCCGTGATGGCGCTGATGCCCGATCGGCGGGGTGTCGCGAGCATCGACCTCGTCGTCTGAGGTTGGGGCAGCGTTTGCTCAACACTGTCAGGTCAGGTGCTACGACCGGGCAGGCCTGACAGTGTCAAGTTTTAGGATCCTGCTGCTTCCGACGCTGCTGGGCGCTTTCGCCTGGGCCCAACGCACGTTCACGCCCGCACAGCACAACTCCGCCCGGGGTGCGTCCGACTACAACGCGAGTCTTGGGGGGGTACGCGTTCGAGACGACGGCCGAAGCGGTCTTCTTCGCGGGAGACACCGCGTACGCCGAGCACTTCACCGAGATTCGGGCGCGGGTCGGCCCCATCGGTTTGGCGCTCTTGCCCATCGCGCATCCGGTCCCGGCTGCCAGCGCGAACAGCCACCGTGTCCACTCGATGGCCGCCGGGTAGCAGACGTTCCTTGCGGGTCACGGTTGCACAGAAGCGGTGCCTCGCTGCGGTGCAACCTCAGTCCAGCGCGTGCGTCTGTGGCGATGCGCCCGAGCGCGTCACGCCTCGCGATGCCAAAGACGGATCAGATCGAGTCGGCTCGAGACGTGGAGCTTGCGGAAGATCCGCTGCGCGTGCGTCGTGACGGTGCGCGGCGAGATCTCGAGGCGCGCCGCGATCGCGTCGTTGCGCAGTCCGTCCGCGATGAGGCGCGCGACCTCAGTCTCGCGTCCGGTCAGGCCGGCGCGTGCGAGCACGTCCCGTCGCGCCTCGTACCGGACGTGGAGGATGACCTCGCGCCCGAGGAGGATGTGGCTACCGACCCGAACGGCCGCTCGGTCGACGCGGATCCCGTCCACGTAGGTCCCGTTGGTCGAGCCCAAGTCGACCAGACAAAGTCCGTTCTCGATATCGGGGAGAACCCGGGCATGACGCCGCGAAAGGCCGCGACCGTCGGTGCAGATGTCGCAGTCGGCCGAACGACCGATGAGCACTCCACGACGGTCGACCGGGGTCCATTCGCGCTGCCCGGCCACGCGCAGCAGAGCGCGCCCTGTGGGCGTCGGGACGCGGGCATCGACCCAGTGGACGGACGTTGTGCGGTCGCGCGCTCGCATGAACGTGCTCACGATTCGGCCGTCGTCGCACGATGTCAAGGCGCGCCGCTGCGCGCAGGGACCGTGGTGGGTCGCTACGTCGTGCGTGCCTGGGTCGGAGGCGGCGGACAGGGGGACGTCTATCGAGCCTTGGATCCCGAACTCGACCGCTTCGTTGCCCTGAAGGTCCTGCGGGCCCGCGACGATGCCCGCACGCGCGTGTTGGCCGAGGCGCGCGCCCTTGCGCGGCTGGAACACGTCGGCATCGTCCGTGTGTTCGACGTCGGTGTTTCCAGCGGGCAGGCATTCCTCGCGATGGAGTACGTCGAGGGCATCGATGCGGTGTCATGGGTCGAGGTGAAGCGCCCATCATGGGCTCGCCTGCGCTCCGTATTCGCACGACTCGCCCAGAGCCTCGACGTCGTGCATGGAGAGGGCTTGCTCCATCGGGACGTAAAGCCGAGCAACATCATGATCAGGCTCGACGACGAACCGGTCCTGGTGGACTTCGGTTTGTCGGGAGAGGCTCCGCATGGAGCGCGCGCAGGGACCCGCGGATATCTCGCGCCCGAAGTATCTCGAGGCGCCGCACATACGCGAGCGTCCGACGTGTACGCGCTGTTCGTGTCGATGACCGCGTGCGCCGACGCGATGGGAGGCCGTCTTCCTCGCTCGATCCGGCGCTTGCTCGAGACAGGGACGTCGGAGGATCCAGAGGCACGAGCCTCGGCGTTCGCCACGTTGCAGGTCCGTCCTCGGTCGAGGGTCGTGTCTGTACTCGCTGGTGTCTCGGCGCTTGCGCTGGGGCTCGTAGCGTTCGAGCCGCCAGGAGACATCGCGCCGGAGAGCGGGCTGCAGGTGCGCCGTGCGGCGTTGATCGGTCGGCATCCCAACGCCCCGGTGTTCTCCGAGGCATCGCTGCTCGAGGCTCGGACGGCGTTCGAGCAAGCCTGGGGCGCTGCGGCGCGCGAGCATGATGTTCGCCTCGAAGCGACGGGGTCGAACCGTGCGCGGCAAGCCGAGGCTGCTTGCTTGGAGCACTCATGGTCGTTGTACGGCCGCGTGGTCGCGGCTTCGGCGGATGTTCCGCTGCACACGGTGCGATCTGCACTCGAGTCGTTGCCCTCGGCTTCGAGGTGTGCCGATGGAACCGAGCTCCAGGTGGACCTACCGCGTCCTGCGTCTCTCGTTGCCGCCGCGCGCGTCGAGCAGCTGCGCGTCGACCTGGACGCCGAAGTTGCGTTGATGGAGGGACGGGGCGCCGCGACGGCGTTGGAAGCGATGGAACGCTTGGAGCCTGACATCCGGGCCACGAACTTCGACCCGCTCATCGCAGAGTTCGAGTCCTTGCGGTCGTCGTTGCGCGTGCAGACCGGAGACTACGATGGCGCGGAGGCCGAGGCGAGGGCCGCGATCTTGCGCGCAGCGCGGGCGGGCCACGTGCTCGCGATCGTTCGGACGACCGAACACCAGGCGTACGCGCTGACGGAGTTGGGTCGATACGCCGAAGCGGCTTTTGTCGCGCGGCGAGCCCTGGCCGATGCGCAGGGACGCTCGAGCCTTGCGCCCGAGCGTTCGTCGCTCCATCGCGTGCTCTCGGTCGGGCTGCGAAACCAGGGGAAGCTCGCCGAGGCCGCGGTCCAGCTCGATCGAGCGGCCGCGCTGGTGGGGACGGATCGAGCGGCCCTCGGGGGGCTACGAACCGAGCAGGCGCGCTTGCTGTCGAAGCTCGGTCGCCGGGACGACGCGGTTGAAGCCGCCTGGCAAGCCGTTGATGCGCTCGAGGCTTCGCTCGGTCCGGCAAGTCAGTCGGCGTTTGCATCTCGGGTGAACCTCGCGCGGCGCCTGATCGCTGCCGACAGGCCCGCCGAGGCGCACCGAATCTTGCGAGAGTGCTTGCTCGATGCGGCTCCGATGCCCGGTGATCCGTACGAGAGCCTGGGGTACCGACTGCTCGCGGATGCGTCCGTCGAGCTGGGCCGGCTCGACGACGCGGCCGCTGCGGTGGCAACGGCAGAGACGCTCGCACGCGAGGTCGACGTCGACTTGGCGCGTGGGCAAGCCCTGGTGACGAGAGCGCGGCTCGCCGATGCTCGCGGGGACCCGAAGGGCGCGACGCGGTGGACACTCGAAGCGCTCTTGCTCGATGGCTACGCTCATGATTCCGTCTCCGCGACGGCGTTGGAACTCGCCGCGGCGCGCGGCCGATGCGGGTTGATCGAGTCGTTGCCGCTCGAGCTGCCGCCGGCATCATCGATGTCACCGCGACTCGCGGCGGCTGTTGCACGGCTGAAGACCTGTGTTGGAACGCCGGAACAGGCGCTCTGATGGTTGGCGCGCCGAACCCCGGTGCAGCATGAACCCCTCGGTCGAGGTGGATTCCTCGACGTTTGAGGCGCTCAGTGCCGCCGGGAGAGCGTCGGACGCAGCCTCCGGCGCCTTGCTCGAAGTCCGGTCAGTGGTGCATCGGCGTCAGTCGCAATCGTAGACGCCCGGAGACGTCGACTGCGGAACGCATTCGAGGTTCTCGCACCGTTCCCCGTAGCTGCAGTGGTGGTTCGAGTAGCACTCGCTGTCGATGCTCGACGGCAGGGTGCCGCTGAAGGTGCACCGACCGGGTTGACTCTGCGACGCAGAGCAACTCGGGCCTGAGCACGCTGCCCATCGACATGCGTAGCCCGCTGCGCAGTCGGAGCTGCATCGACAGTCCATCCCATCGGCCTCGTCGTCGTCGCCTCCGTCCGCGCTGCCATCACCGGGTTCGGGAGTCGGACCGGGAGGGAAGGGTCCGGGGAGCGAATCTTCGTAGCAGTCGTGGTTCTCGAACGTGTGTGCTGAGTACCACTGCGGGCAGTGATCGACCTCGCACGCGCTGGAGTAGGTGCTGTCGCAGTCGGGGTCCGGCTCGCCACATCCGCAGTCACACACGCCGTTTTCGAGAACATCGTCGGGACAGCTCGTCGCTGCGCCGTCGTCGGTGCACAGGGCGTTGTCGGTGGGATCGACCTCGCCGCTGCCGCAGAACTCGTAGTCGCATGCGTCGAGCGACTCGTCGCCGCCGCAGTCGGGATCGGGGACACCGCAGCCGCAGTCGCAGCCATCGTCGGCATCGAAGTATGAGGGCTGGCAGTGCCAGCCCTCGACGCCGCCATCGGCCTTTGCCGCGTCGATGCGCGCACCGTCGGTTTTCTGGTCGCCACCGGTGTCGTCGGATTCGCAGGCGGGCACCGTTGCGAGTGCAGCGATGCAGAGAAAGAGCGGGGTGGAACGCAGGAGCATGTCGGTGAAGGTGGGGCAGCCGCTCCCGACGGGCATACGCACGTTCGCGTACGCTTGACGTGAGAAATCTTGAGAAGTGGCACCGGGTGTAGGGCGGGCGCAACCGAGTGCCCCAGCATGCGTCGTGGAGAACCGTGGGCATGGAAGCTATCTGGACATCCACGAATGGCTCGACGATGCGTACGAGTCCGCGTCGGCTGGGTTCGTCGGACCTCTGGCACGAGACGCTCGAACGCGGTCGATTCGTTCGGCTCGTCGCCGGCGGTGCGTCCGAAGACCGGATCGGGGCCTTTGGTCGGAGCTGACGCTGGACCGCTCGAGCTCGAAGCCCTTCCGCGACGGCGGCTACTCTTCCTTGGGTCGCCACTCGCTGCCGTCGTCGTACTTCACTTTGCGGAGTACGCCGTCGACGGTGGTCATGCCCTCGGGCTTGGACATGATGACGGTCTTGATCTCCACCATGTCCTTGGCACCGATGGTGCCCATTTGCATGTGCGGGAAGGTGTCGAGTTCCTTGCCGTCGGCGTCGAGAAAGCGCTGACGAATGCTGACCTGCTTCACGGCCTTGTCGGAGAAGTTGAACGCCTTGAAGGTCGCGCCATCATCCTCGACCTTGACCAGCTCGAGGACCATATCGGAGCCGTTCGTGGGCGCGTCGGGCCACTTGATCTCCTTCTTGGCGGGGGTCTCTTCGGCGGGCTTGTCGTCGCACGCGGGCAGAAGAAGGCAGGCAGCGAGCAGGACGGAGAGTGGGCGCGGCATGGAGCGGACCGTACCGAGCCCTCGGTGGCCGCGGCAACCCAGGAGCGACTCGCGAACGACGGTGTACGCGAGCCCGTGCGGCAGGAGCGTCGATGGGTCGCACGCGATGCGGCCGAGCGCGGGGGCTTGCGCGGGTTTGCTTCAGGAGCGGACGTGCTCGACCGCGCGTAGGATGGCCTCGGGCGTCGCGGGCAGCGAGAGTTGCACCTCGTCGTCACCGAAGCCTGCGATCGCATCCCGCAGCGCGGTCACGACCGCAATCGAAAGCATGAAGGGGGGCTCGCCCACCGCCTTGCTGCCGTGGATCACGCCAGGCTGGGGAGCCTTGGGCAGCAGGTCGACGCGAAAGTCGAGAGGCACGTCGCCGATGGCGGGAATCTTGTACGTGCTCGGTCCGGTGGTCAGGGGGCGACCATCGTCGGCAAAGAGTACTTCCTCGCAGGTCAGCCATCCCACGCCCTGTACGAACCCGCCCTCGACCTGGCCACGGTCGATCGTGGGGACCAGCGAGGTGCCCACGTCGTGCAGGATGTCTGCGCGGAGCATGCGGTGTTCACCGGTGAGTCCGTTGATCTCGACCTCGCAGACCGCCGCGCCGTAGGCGTAGTAGTAAAACGGAGTGCCGCGACCGGTAACGTGGTCGTAGCCGACGCCCGGCGTCGCATAGAACCCGGTCGCGCTCAGCGACACCCGCTGGACCCACGCCTGCTGCGCCACCTCGGCAAACGGCACGCTCTTGGCCGTGGTTGGGTGCGTGACGGCTCCGCCCTCGAAGCGCAGCGTCGCCGCTTCGCCCGCGGGTAGCTCGAGCAGTCCGGCCGCCACGGGTCGCAATCGCTCGCGGAGTTCCGAAGCCGCGGCCGCCACCGCCTGTCCGTTGAGATCGGACCCGCTGCTCGCGGCCGTTGCCGACGTGTTCGGCACCTTGTCGGTCGCGGTGGTCATCACGCGAATCGCCTCGACAGGCACGCCGAGCTCGTGGGCACAGACCGTGAGCATCTTGGTGTGCAGACCCTGGCCCATCTCGGTGCCGCCGTGGTTGAGCTGCACGGTACCGTCGGCGTAGACGAGGACCAGCGCGCCGGCCTGGTTGAGGATGCTCTTCGTGAACGAGATGCCGAACTTGACCGGCTGGTAGCCCAAGCCACGCTTCACCCAGGAGGAACCCGCGTTGAACGCGTGCGCATCGGCCTTGCGTTGGACGTAGTCGCTGCTCTTGAGGAGCGTCTCGTGAATGCGGGACAGTCGGTTGTACTCGGCTGGCACCTCTTGGCCATAGGGTGCCCGGTCGCGTGGCGCGGCACCGTAGAAGTTCTTGGCTCGCAACGTCGCGGGGTCGAGCTTCAGCGCGTGGGCGGCCCGGTTCATGATCTCCTCGACGACGACCATGCCCTGAGGTCCGCCGAAACCGCGAAACGCGGTGTTTGACGGCCGGTTGGTCCGGCAGGCGAGCCCTTCGAAGCGAAGCGCGGGCACGTAGTAGGCGTTGTCGAGGTGGAACAGGGCGCGGTCGAGGACGGGAAGCGAGAGGTCGGCCGAGAATCCGGCATCGGAGTAGAGCTTCACCGCCAGCCCCTGCAGCATGCCGTCGGCCGAGAACGCGGCGTCGTACTTGCCCAAGAACGGGTGGCGCTTGCCGGTGATGCGCATGTCGGCATCGCGGTCGAGCCAGACCTTGCACGGCCGACCCGTGGTCGCGGCGCCCAGCGCAGCAAAGCAGGCGACGGGCGTGGCCTGCGACTCCTTGCCGCCGAAGCCTCCGCCCATGCGCGGCACCTGGCAGACCACGGCGTGTGCACCTACGCCGAGCACGGTCGCGACCTCGTTTTGGACCTCGGTCGGATGCTGGGTGGAGGAGTGCACCGTGAAGCAGCCGTTCTCTTCGGCCAGCGCGAGGGCGGCCTGCGTCTCCAGGTAGAAGTGGTCCTGTGCGCCGCAGGCAACCTCGCCGCTGACGCGAACTTCCGCGGAGTCGAGCGCAGCCTGCACGTCGCCGCGTGCGATGACGTGCAGGGGCGCGATGAACTGCTCCGCTTCGATAGCTGCCTCGATCGACTGCAGCGAGGGCAGGGGGCTGTACTCGACCTCGACGGCCGCGGCTGCGCGATGGGCCGCGTCGAGGTCGTCGGCGACCACCACTGCAACGGCCTGTCCGACGTAGTGCACCAGGGTCGTGGCGAGGAGCTCCTCGTCGTGGACGATCGGCCCGATCATGTTCGATCCGGGGATGTCCTCGGCGAACAGAACGGCCCGTACCCCGGGCATGGAGCGCGCAGCCTCGGCGTTGCGGCCGGTGACCTTCGCGTGTGCATGGGGCGAAGTCACGATCACGCCATGAACGCTGCCCGGCGGCAGCGGAAGGTCGTCGACGTAGCGCGCAGCTCCAGTGACGTGACGGTACGCGCTCTCGTGCAGGGCGGGTTGATGCAGCGGCGTGAGGGGGGCGTCTTGCTTCTTCATGCGCGCACCTGGGGAAGGGAGCCGAACACGGTCCCCGTGGGGCGGTCGGCCAGGCGGGGCATCGGGTCGTCGGCCACGTCGGCGAAGAAGCCGCGCAGGAGATTGGCGGCGACCGTCGAGCGGTACCAGGCCGAGCCACGGTGGTCGGACATCGGCGTGAACTGCAGGGCCCTGGCCGCCGCGTCACAGGTGGCCTGGGACCACGACTGACCGATCACCGAAGCCTCCGCGGCCTTGGCACGCGAGGGCGTGGCCGCCATGCCGCCGAAGCCGAAGCGGGCCCGTGCAACGGTCCCGTCGTCGTTCAATTTCACGCGCAGCGCGGCTGAGACGGCGCTGATGTCCATTTCGCGCCGCTTGCTGACCTTGTAGCTGACGAAACGCTCGCCCTCGGCGGGCGCGTCGAACTCGACGCGTGCGAGCAGCTCGCCGGGCGCGAGCGCCGTTTGGCGGTAGCCCGTGTAGAAGTCGTCCACCGCGATCGCGCGCTCGCCGTTGGGGCCGCGCGCAATCATCGTGGCGTTCAGCGCGAGCATCACGGGCGCAAGGTCGCCGATCGGCGAGGCGTTGCAGAGGTTGCCACCCACCGTGGCGCTGTTCTTGATCTGGCGCGAGCCGAAGAACCGCAGCATCCGTGACAGGGGCGGCAGTGCATGGTCGGTGGCGTCTTCGAGGTCGGCCAGCTTGACCGTCGCACCGACCGACCAGCGCCCATCGGTGACCGCGAGTGCCCGAAGTTCCGCCAGGCCCTGCAGGGAGATCAGCGCGCCGTAGTGCTGCCCGTGCTTGGTGACGTGCAGCCCGAGGTCTGTCGCGCCAACGACAAAGCGGTGGTCCGGATGCGCGGCCGTGAGCTCGAAAAGCGAGTCCCAGGAGGTGGGAATCCAGAATGCCTGGATGCCGCGGGCTGTGTCACTACTGTAGGCCAGCGCCGGCTGGGGCGCCGCAGCCTGGGACAGCGCAGCGGTGAAACGATCGTCGGGACGCTGGCCCGCAATGGCCTCGGTGGCCTCGCGAATGGGCCGGTAGCCCGTGCAGCGGCACAGGTTGCCGCACATCTGGTCATCGAGCTTCCAGGGCGCGTCGAGGTCGGTCCGGTAGCACGCCTCGAACATCGACATGATGATGCCGGGCGTGCAGTAGCCACACTGGGAGCCGAGCTTTTGCACGAGCGCCTCCTGGACCGGATGCACGCCGTCGGCGCCGAGCCCCTCGCGCAGGCCTTCCACCGTGAACACGTGCTTGCCGTGCAGCAGGGGCAGGAGCAGCAGGCAGCTGTTCACGCCGCGCCAGCGCGGACCCCCGGGTGCGTCGGCATCGAGCACGACCACCGTACAAGCGCCGCAATCGCCCTCGGCGCAGCCTTCCTTGGTGCCGGGCATCGCCAGCGGGCCGCGCAAGTACTGCAGCAGCGTCGTTGTCGGCGACGCGTCGCGGACCGTCACCGGTTCCCCGTTGACGTGAAACGTCACGCAATCCATCGGAACACGCTACATCAAACCGCGCGGCGCGGTCGAACCCGTCCGGCGCATGTGACTCAGACGGCGCGGGCGGTTCGGCGCAGCAGGGCATCGATCGGAAGCAGGATCAACGCCAGCGCGAGGAACCAGGGCCACAGTCGATGCACGTCGGTGGTCACGCCCGCGCTCGCTGTCGGTTCGATCGTGCTTGGGTTCAAGACGCCGCCGGTCGCCTCGGCGACCGCCGCGAGCCAGGCCTGGTCGGCGGATCGGTAGCGCCGCTCCGCCGAGGGTGGAGGCGCGAACGTATGCGTGGCGAGAAGCTCATCGTCGTCGCCGAGCACCTCGACCGTGTAGACCTGGCCTTGCTCGACCGGGGTATGTCCGCCCCACAGTCCCGGCTCGAGGCTTTCGAGCGCGACGTCTGCGTGCGGCCCTGGTCCCTTGATTCGGGCGCGGACTGTGCCCTCGTCGAGGGTGAGTCCCTTGGCGTCGCGCCGGGCGATTCGAAGCTGCGCGTGGCCGCCTGCGACGTCGACCTCGACGGCGGTTTCGTCCCCGGCGCGCGAGCGCAGAGCGAATCGAGCGGCCTGCGTCCACTGCTTGCTGTAGCCCGGCCACGTCAGCCAGGACTCGGCCCATCGCGGCCCGGCGTCGCTGGCCCACGCGACGACGTGTCCGAGCCCGTAGCGCCACGTGGTGAGGATGGGATGCTCTTGTGGTCCAGTAAGCACGACCTCGGCGGTGGGGCGCGCTTCGAGTTCCTGGTAACCGCCCAGCTTGGGCGAGCGCCGAAAGTCGACCCCGTCGACGATCGGGTGCCGGCGCGCGATGGAGGGGCGGAACGGCTCCTCGTGTAGCGAGGTGTCGACCAAACGCTCGGTTTCTTCCACGAACAGTCCGCGCAGCTTCGTCGCGTCGGCGGTCAGGTAGAAGCGACCTCCGCCCGCCTTGGCGAGGTCCTTGAGAAACGGCGTGTCGACGTCGTCGTCGGTGCCGATGCCGATGACCGACGTGGTCACGCCGGCGGACTTGAACTTCCGCGCGAGGTCCTGCGAGGTCGAGCCAGGTCCGGTGCCGAACGGAATGCCCTTGACCTTCTCTTCGCTGTCCGCGGCGTCGGAGAACAAGATGACGTGCTTGAGCGGCGTATTGACCTTTCGCAGCGCGTCGTAGGCCGCTTCGAGGGCGGTGTAGACGAAAATGCCGCCACCGTCCGCTCGAATGCGCATGACTTTGCGACGCAGCGCCGCGGGGTCGCGGACGGGCTGGGTCTTCACCTCCCAACGCACGGTCTCGGTCACCGACATCACGCCGACGCTGTCGAAGGGGCGAAGCAGGTTGATCGACGCTGCCGCCCCCTCGTCGGCTAGCTCCATCTTGGTTTTCGACCAGCCGACCATCGCCGACATCGATCCAGAGCGGTCGAGAATGATGATGATCGTGGCGCCGGCTTGAACCTCGGGATCGACGGGGTCGATCTTTACCGGCAGCACCCGGTCGAGCTCCGACTGCCCGTAGCCGCCCATGTCGTAGGCCTGCGGTCCGCCCAGCACGAGCATGCCGCCGCCGTTGTCGACGTAGCGGGCAAGGTCGCGCAAGAACGGAGGCTGCAGCGCGTTGGCCCCCCCGATCGAGGCGGCCGGGGCATTGGCGAGGACGACGAGATCGACGTCCTCGAGGTTCTCGTGCTGTGGCTGCATCGTCTGCACCGGCACGACCTGCACGTCCATGCGCTCGGCCCGAAGCGCGCGGGCGAGGGCGGTTCCGTCGTGCTCCTCCCCGGTGAAGATGCGGACCAGGGGTGGGTCGCCGACGAGCACCGTCGCCGACGCAACGTTGTTGCTCGTGTCGGCATCGGCTCGGGTCGGAGTCAAGGTGGCCTCGACTTCGAGTGGGCCGGGGTCGGTTTTGGCGTCGAGCTCGTGCGTGAATGGGACTGCGGTGGTGGTGCCCGCCGGAAGTTCGACCACTTGCGTGTAGATCTCGGTGGTCGCCGTATCATTAAAAAACGTGCCGCGCACGGCCTCGCCGGCCCCGTCGAGCTCGATGGTGCCTTGCATCGTCGAC
>CAYSPB010000025.1:21507-34743 GCA_964432695.1 uncultured Nannocystaceae bacterium | reverse complement strand
CCCATGGCGGCGTTTGCCAGCAGGGAGCCGGTCGCGCCAATGAGGACGGCCTTCTTGCCGCCGATGCGGTCGGTGAGCGGGCCGTTGATGACGAACGCGCTTCCGTAGACGGCGGTCCCGATCCCAAAGATCGTTCCGAAGTCCGCGTTGCTCATAAGCTCGCCGAAGGCACCCTTGGCGACGGTGAGGTTGTAGCGCCCCATGTAGAGGAACGCGTAGAGCAACCCGACCGGAAGCCAGTTGCGAATGCGGCGGCTTCGGAACGCATCGCTGTGGCCGACGTCGATGCGCGGCAGTCTGCCGACCGAAAGCCCGATCACGACGAGGAGGATCAGGATCGGAGCAAAGTCTGAGAGCCACTGTGGCATGACGACGTCCGGATGGTTCAGCTGGATTGGAGCTGGGCTTGCACGATGGCGGTCAAGTCACCCACGCCCTGGACGACGTGGTCGATGGCGCCGCCGGCACGGTCGTCGGCGATCCAGCCCGGGGTGTGGGCGTGGCGACGCAGCGCAAGGATGCTCGGTGCCTGGGCCATCCCACGGGTTCGCAGCACGTGGGGCAGGGCGAGGTCGAGCGAAAACACGTCACCGATGATGAGATCGGGATTCTCCGCTTCGATCGCTTCGCGGTAGCGGGGTCGGTCGATGAGGATGCGACGGCCGCCGCACTCGATGTTGTCGTCGGTTTCGCCGAGAAACCACTTCATCGCCGCACCACGGACGCGTAGACGATGACCTTCGCCTTCGCCTGCGTCCACCCCAACGGACTGGAACCACCGCGCGATCTTCTCGGCGCCCGAGTTGGAGATGATGACCACCTCGGCGCCGGCGCGCTCGAGCGCGGCCAGGCGAGCCTCGGCGTCTCCGATGATGCAAGGAGGGTCGTCGTTGCGAAAGCTGTCGGTCGCGGTCTTGAAGGCGTGCTCGCTGAACGCGGAGAGCGATGCAAAGCCGCCGGCGAGGACCGCGTCCTTGTAGCGGGCCGAGACATCGCAGCCGCCTACGCCGATCAGCCGGGCCAGCGCGCTCGATTCGACCAGTGGGTCCTCATCGACGTAGGCCGAGATTCGGCCGTCGGGTGCCCAGCCATGCTCGCTCGGACTCGCTTTCATCGACGCTCGCAGCGTGCCGAGCTCTTCCTCCGCCTGCGCCTTGGGCACGCCCGCGAGCTTGGCGAGCGTGCCGACCATCCAGTCGAGCAGGAGATGAGCTTCGGGACCTTGGTTGGTCCAGACGCCGTCGAAGTCGGAGAGGATCTTGAATGAGCGGGGCATGCGAGGGCGGCGCGCCGAGGGTATCAGCGGCGCTCAAAGGTGCGTTCAGCGACCATCAGAGCGTCCTCACATGGTACGAACGGCGCGTGTTCGACCCGCAGTCGTACGTCCGTCCGTTCGTGCTCTCCGACGATGCGCAGACGCTGCGTGTCCTCGACCAGCGCAAGCTGCCGACCGAAGAGGTGTGGACGGAGCCTTCCGATGTCGAGTCGGTCGCGGTGGCGATCGAAGACCTCGTCGTCCGCGGCGCACCCGCCATTGCGTGTGTCGCCGCGCTGGGTCTCGCTGTGAGTGCGCGAGGCTTCCCGAATGACCCCGAAGCGTTCCGCGGCGAGGTCGAGGCGGCCTGCGAACGACTCTCGAATACGCGCCCGACCGCGGTGAACCTGTTCGTCGCACTCCGCGAGATTCGCGAGGCGATCGCGTCTGCCCCGGCTGACGCTGATGCCGATGCCCTGCGAGCGGTGGTGATGGCGACTGCCAGGGCTCACGCCGAGGGCGACCTCGCCTCGTGCCTGAAGATGGCCGAGCACGGAGCGCCGCTGATGCCCGATGATGGTGCCGTGTTGACCCACTGCAACGCTGGGGCGCTGGCCACGGCGGGGTATGGCACGGCGCTCGGTGTGATTCGTCGCGGGCGGGAGATCGGGAAGCGCTACACGGTGCTGGCCGATGAGACTCGGCCGGTGCTGCAGGGCGCGCGACTGACCGCGTGGGAGCTTCACCACGACGGCGTGCCCGTGGAGGTCATCGCCGACAACATGGCCGGGGCGTTGATGGCCCGCGGCGAAATCAAGGCGGCGATCGTCGGGGCCGATCGGATCGCGCGCAATGGCGACGTCGCCAACAAGATCGGCACCTTCACCGTGGCGGTGCTGTGCAAACACCACGGCATCCCGTTCTACGTCGCCGCGCCCTGGACCACGATCGATCGCAGTCTCGCGAGCGGGGCCGACATTCCGATCGAAGAGCGCAAGCACGTCGAAGTGAAGCACCACGGCGGGACCCCTCTGGTTCCCGAGGCGGTTGGCGTACGGAACCCGGCTTTCGACGTGACGCCCGCAGAGCTCGTCACGGCGATCATCACCGAGCGCGGGACGTTCAAGCCGTCCGAGATCGCCGACGCCTGAGGCGCTGACGGCCAATCCGAAGCAGGATGCGGGCGCCGTCCCGCACGGTGCGGAGGTGGCTGCTGCCGTGCGCGCGGGCGCGCCGCGTGACGGGTACTTCGACCACGTGACCGCCACGCCGCAGGACGTCGAGCAGAACGTCCACCTCGACGTCGAAGCCGCGAGCGCCCAGGTCACAGTCCAGAAATCGGTGTCGACGGATCGCGCGAAACCCTGCCTGCGTGTCCGTGAGACGGACGCCGAACAGCACGTTCACCACTTCGGTGAGCCCACGGTTGCCCCACGCATGCAACGGTGTGATCGCCTCCGCTTCGAAGCGACCCAAGAAGCGCGAGCCGACGACCAGGTCGACGTCCTCGCGCAGCGCCGCAAGCAGGGCCGGAATGTCCGAGGGATCGTCTTGTCCATCCGCGTCGAGGAAGACCAGAAACTCTCCGCGAGCTTCGACTGCGCCGCGTCGCAGCGCAACGCCCTTGCCCCGGTTGCGCGACAGCGACACGACCCGAGCGCCGGCTTGGGCAGCGCGTTCGGCCGTGGCGTCGGTGGACCCATCGTTGACGACGAGTACCTCCATGCCGTGCCCGACGCAGTTGCTCACGACGCGCCCGATCGATGCGGCCTCGTCGTAGGCCGCCAGCACGATGGAGACGGACTCAGCCACCCGAGAGCTTGCGGAACAGCCACTCGGCGCCGAAGCGGTAGTTCACGCGCTGCCAGAACCCCGCGGCGAGGAGGGCGGTGAAGAAGAAGCTGAACACGACAAGCAGCGCGAGGTTCGCCTCGAGCCCGTGCCAGAGGCCAATGGGGCGGCTAAGGTCGCGGAAGAGCGGGACGTGAATCATCAGCAGCGTCAGCGAGATGCGCCCGAGGGTGACCAGCCGACCGTTCGGCCGCATCGAGCGCGCGTTCTCCCAGGTGCTCACGAGTGCAATGAGCAGCAGCGCGCCACCGAGCAGCAGTCCCACGATCGCAATGCTTGCCGGGAAGAAGCCCAAGTGCAGCTCGAAGGCCCGGAGTACGTATGGGTTGGTCTTCGGCAGGACACCCGCGAGCAGCAGACCATGTCCACCGCCGCCCAGCACCATGAAGCTCAGTCCCAGGACGGCGACGCGCCCGGTTTTGTCCTGCAGTAGCCACCGACCGCTGGCGAAGCCCGCGAGGTAGAAGGTCAGCCACGGAAGGATTGGGAATTGGCTCTCCGCGAGCGCCAGACGGAACACACCGCCGGGTCGCGAGGTGTCGCGCATGAACGCGTTGTTGATCTCGAACGGCGTGTTCAGCCAGACACGCACGACGATCGTGGTCATGAGAACCGCGCCGCAGGTCGCGAGGATGGCCCGAGTCGAAAGGCGTCGCCAGATCGGGGCAAGTGCCATCGCGAAGCCCATCATGTGCAACACGAACCAGCTGCCCCAGGAGAACCAGCTCGGGGAGCTAAAGTTCAGCGCCAGACCGAACAGCATCAAGACGAGGCCGCGGCGGACCAGAGTGCGGTCGGTGTTGGGTCGACCCGCGGCGACGAACATCGCGCTTCCGGCCCCCGCAAGGGTTACGAACAATGGGGCGGCCATGCCGCCAAGGGCGTTGAAGTAGACCAGCTGCGGGTAGTCCATCAAGGACTTGCCGGGGTCAGGCCCTTGCCAGATCCAGATCCCCACGTGCTGCTCGATCATCAAGAACACGGCGAGGCCGCGCAGCGCATCGAGGGCCAGGCGGCGGCGTGGCTTGGAGGGAGTCTGCGACATGCGGGACCCGGATGATACAGGGCCTCGCCCTCAGGTTGCAGGGGGCGCCGAAGCGCGCCCCTGTCGGTCTCGCGTCCGTGAATCCGTAGTACCGTCGTCCACGGCGGTGATCTTTCACGTGGACATGGACGCGTTCTACGCGTCGGTGGAGGTTCGCGACGATCCGTCGCTGCGCGGCAAGCCCGTGCTGGTGGGCGGCGCAGGGCGTCGTGGTGTCGTGTGTGCCGCCAGCTACGAAGCACGCACGTTCGGCTGCCGTTCTGCGCAGCCGATGGCACGAGCGATCCGCCGCTGCCCGCAGGCGATCGTTCTGCCGCCGCGATTCGAGGTTTACGCAGAGGCGTCGCGCCGCGTGTTCGAGGTGTTCGACGACTTCAGCCCGATGGTCGAAGGGTTGAGCATCGACGAGGCGTTTCTCGACATGACCGGGACCGAGAAGCTGTTTGGGCCGCCCCGACAGGCCGCCGAGGCGCTGCGGGCCCGGGTCTTCGAGGTGACCGAGGGACTGACCTGCTCGGTGGGCATCTCGGCGGTCAAGTTCCTCTCGAAGATCGCCTCGGCGATGAACAAGCCCGACGGGCTGACCGAGATCCCGGTCGGCACCGAGCTAGACTTTCTCGCCCCGCTGCCCATCCGGAAGCTATGGGGCGTGGGGCCGCGAAGCCAGGAGCGACTCTCGGAGCTGGGCGTGAAGTCGGTCGGTGACCTCCGCCGCTTCGAGCGGCACTGGCTGATCGAGCGCTTCGGAGAGCACGGCGCGCATCTCCACGCGCTCGCCCACGCCCGTGATCCGCGTCGCGTCGAGCCTGGTCGCGAACGCAAGAGCGTCAGCCACGAGGACACCTATCACGATGATGTGATCGGGGCGGAGGCGCTGCGGGCCAAGCTGCTGTCACAGGCGACGCGCGTGGCCGATCGACTGGTGCGCAAGGGCATCGTCGGCACGCGGATTCAGCTCAAGATTCGCGACACCGACTTCAACACGCAGACGCGTCAGCGCACGCTCGATGCGCCAACCGACGAGGCGCGCGTGATCTACGACGCCGCGTGCGCTCTGCTCGCCAAGCTCGACCTCGACCGCCGACGGTTTCGTCTCACGGGCGTCGGCGTCAGTCATCTGCGCGACAAGGCCGAGGCTGCGCCCAAGCAGCTCGATCTGCTCGCGGCCGTCGAAACCCAGGCTCCGAAGAAGGGCGCAGACCTGCAGAAGGTTCTCACGGCCGTGCGCAGCAAGTTCGGCCACGAGGCACTCTTTCCCGCGGCGGCCGGGTCGGACCACCGGCGTGGGACGACGGGGGCCACCAGCAAGACACTCGACGAAGAGTAGTTCTCGTTCAGCGGAGGCCCGGGTACAGGGCGTCGACGCGGTCCCAGTCGATCCGAAGTTCGCCCCGCCAGGCAGCCAGCGGGAGCACGATGTCCGAGCGCGGCGAGCCCAGCACGTTGTGGGCTGCGTTCAGCCGCGTCTTTCGAGATACGAAGCCGTCTGCGGTGCACTCGAGTAGCACGTTCGGCAGGATGCCCAGTTCGGCGAGAGCCGACAGAATGCCGTAGCGGCGGTACTTCTCAGTACCAGGCAGCAGCTTGGCCTTGCGCAGGCGGGACTCGAGCTGCCCGGGCGTCTCGCCGACGGGGGCTTGGTCGATGGCGGTCAGCAGGGCCGAGAACGCCGCTTCATCGGCTGCGCCCACCTCGGGCATTTCGGCTTCACTGCGTTCCTCGAGCTCGGGCAGGTAGCTCTCGGGCATTTCGTTCCAGGCGTAGCCCCAGTACAAGCGGAACACGTCTTCGGTGCGATCCCATGTTGCCTGCATCGGCAACCCGCAGACCTGACAGATCGTGTTGGGGGCCGGTTCTGCATCCCCCGGATCGAATGCGTGCGGCTCGAGGTGGGCGGCGTAGGCCAGCGAGATCGGCGTTTGGCGACCGCGGGGCCACGCACCCGAGCAGCCGAGGATCAATCCATCGAGTGCTTCGCGCCATGACACGTGCTCTTCGGCAATTCGCATGCGGGCAACGAGTTCGTCGTGGCACGCCGAGTCGAACGCGTTCGGAGCATGTTCGCCGCTGTTCAGCCATGCCCAGTCGACATCGGTCATGTCGTCCGGTTTCTCGTGGCGGTTGCGTTGGAGGTTGTGGTCTCAAACGGTGCGCTGCGACCCGCCGTAGTACGTCTGCTTGAGCAGGCGAAACGTCTTGTCGTCCATCGATGGGCCTACTTGAACACGGCGCCGCGGTAGAACTTCAGCTCCGCGATCGACTCGCGAATGTCGTCGAGCGCCCGGTGGCTCTCGCCTTTGGCAGGAGCGTTGGTCTCCGGGTACCAGCGGCGCGTCAGCTCTTTGACCGTGCTGACGTCGATCATGCGGTAGTGCAGGAATGCGTCGAGCTTGGGCATGTACCGGCTGATGAAGCGGCGGTCTTGCCAGATCGAGTTGCCGCATAGCGGCGAGGTACCCGACGCTGTCAACGGCTCGAGAAACGCGAGGGTTTGTGCTTCAGCCTCCGCCAGCGAGATCGTCGACGCTTTCACGGCCGCGGTGAGTCCGGACGCGCCATGATGCGTCGTGCACCACTCGTCCATGGCGCCGAGCACCGCCTCGGGTTGGTGCACGACGATGTCCGGACCTTCGGCGACGATCTCGAGCTCGCCGTCCGTCACGATCGTGGCGACTTCGAGGATGCGGCACGTGTCGGGGTTGAGTCCCGACATCTCCAGATCGATCCAGACCAGCGGTGCAGCCATCGAGCGGAGGCTGTCAGGCACCGCCGAACATGTCGGTGAGGATGCCCGCAACCCACTTGCCGTGGTCGTAGTCGACCGAATCCGACAGTTCCCGGGGGGCGATGACGCGGGCGACGAGGTGGTCGGTGGGGTCATGTGGCTCGGCGGGCCGCTCGACCAGATGGACCTCGGCCTCGCCGGGACACGCCTCGCCGCAGTCGGGCACGGTGTTGCCGCGCTCGCCGTACGCGCGAACGATGTCGTCGATGTCGACCGTGACGAGCGGATCGAGTTCGACCGCGTAGCCGGTGCGGTCGAACTCGCCGAGCTGCACCATGAGCAGGGCGAGGCCGTTGAGTAGGTCGGTGGCGCGCTGGAGGACCCGCGGGTCGCGAGGTAGACCATCGAGTTCGAGGTCCGCGCTGCCGAAGCGTCGCATGCCGCGGGTGGTGAGCCGGATGCCGTCAGGGTTCATCTTGTCGACGAACGGCACCACGGCGATCTGGTCGGCGATGTTGCTCAGCGAGGTCTTGAGCCGGCGCTGCGTGAACGCGTCGACGCCCAGGGTCTCGCCGGTGTCGGGGTCGTGAATGAGGGCATTGCGCTCCGTCGCAACGACCCGCACCAGGGTTTGCAGCAATCGAAGCCCACGGACCGCGTACTGGTTGCGGTATTCGGCGCGCAGCAGCAGCGCCTTGGAACGCGTGGCCAGGCTCGCGCGCTGCTCGGGCGTGAGGGCGCGGGTGAGGATGGGGTCGGTGAGTGAGGCCTGGCCCACCGCTCCCTTGGGTCCGCGGACTTCGAGCACGTCAACGTTGAGACCCAGCAGGTCCCGGGTCTTGCGGGGGGACCCGTCCGCCTGTCCCGCGGCGAAGTCGGGCTTCGGCTCGGTCTCGATCAACTCGAGCAGTAGCTTGAGCTCGGGCTCGTCGGTGGCCGCGGCGAGTTTGGCTCGGACCAAGGTCTGCAGGTCTTCTCGGGTGGGCAGTGCGGCATCGGCCTCGGGCAGCAGCAGCAGGTAGGCCTGCGAGGTGCGGTCGGCGAAGACGATTACGTGCGGGTCACCGCCCTCGGGAGGTTCGGTGGCGATCGGACCGTCGGGCACGGCGGATGCCGGCGGAGAGGTGGGCTGCCCCTGCGCATCGTCCCGTGGCGGCTGCTTGGTGCAGGCGACGGTGAGCGCGAGGGCGAAGAGCGGAAGGAGCGAGCGCGTCATCAGGCGGCGTGGGTTTGGAGGAGTTGGGCGACGAGCGTCGGGTCGACGTTCCCCCCCGAAAGCAACACGCCTACGTGCCGCGGTTGTTCCGGAAGCGTCTCGCGCAGGGCTACGGCCAGCGCTGCGCCCCCCGAGGGCTCGACCAGAACCTTGTGGCGCTGCAGAATCGCGACGAGGGCCTGGCCGAGCTCTCCGTCGTCGACGCGGTAGCTGCCGCGCACGACCTGGCGGGCGATCTCGAAGTTCAGCGCGCCGACCATCACGGGCTTGAGCCCGTCTCCAATCGTCGGGCCCGGCTCCACGGGAACTCGCTCGCCGGCGGCCAGGCTGCGGGCCATCGCGTCGCAGCCGACGGGCTCGGCGGTGTACACGGCAATACCGCGGGCTTGCGCGACGACGCAGGCACCCCCGAGCAGGCCGCCGCCGCCCACTGGAATCACGAGCGCGTCGAGGCCGGCGCCGTCGGTGCGTGCGGCGACTTCGTCGGCAAGCTCGAGCGTGGCCGTACCCGCGCCGGCGACGATGTGCGGGTGGTCGAACGGCTGGATGATCGGACCGCCGGTCTGCGCCGCGATTTCCTCCGCCTTGGTCTTGCGGTCGTTCGATGTCGTGCCCGCGAACACGATCGTGGCTCCGAGCGAGCGGACCGAGGCAACCTTCACCTTCGGGGCGTCGACGGGCATGGCGATCGTCGCCGGCACGCCGAAGTGCTTGGCCGCGAGCGCCACCGCTTGGGCATGGTTGCCAGAGCTGTACGTGATGAGGCCGCGCGCGCGAACCTCCGCGGGCAACTGGCCCACGGCGTTGAGCGCTCCCCGAGCCTTGAACGCCCCGACGTGCTGGAGGTTCTCGGCCTTGAGCCACAGCGTGACGCCTCGGTCCTCGAGCGCGCGGTCGACGAGCACGGGCGTCCGGACGACCTGTCCACGCAGGCGTTCGGCAGCGGTTTCCACGTCTTCGAGGCGCACCGGCAGCATCGCTGCAAGGCTACCCGGTTTTGGGGTAGCGTTCCCGCCGCTTGGCTTCCTCTCTCGACAGCGCCCGTGTTCGGGCTTGGCTGCGGACGCCCCGCGCGTGGGCGCTCCTCGCGAGCGTGACGATGGTGGTGGTCTACAGCCTCGCCATGTCCGCCTCGGGGGCTTGGGACCCGTGGGAGACGCACTACGGCGAGGTTGCGCGAAACATCGTCTTGCGAAGTGACCCGCTCGACCTGTGGTGGCAAGCCGGCAACGGAGGCCCTCACGCGACCGCGGAGCGGAGCTTTGCATCCAAGCCGGCGCTGCCCTTTTGGTGCATGGCGCTGTCGATGAAGATTTTCGGGGTCGGCACCGGAGCCGACCCCGCCGAGCTGGTGCAGCCGTTCTGGCCCGAGTTCGCGATCCGTCTGCCGAGCATGATCGTCGGGCTGGGCAGCGCCGCCTTTTTGGGCATGGTCGCCTGGCGTCTCGCCAGCCCGCGCGCTGGCATCCTCACCGGCCTCGTCCTGTGCACGATGCCGCAGTGGGCCATGGCCAGCCGCCAAGCACTGACCGACATCTACTTCGTCGGCCCGGTCGTCGTGGCGGGTGGTGCGTGGGCACTGGCATGGATACAGCGAGACCGCGACCTGCAGCGGCGCACCCTCGGTCGGGCATCCATCCCCTGGGACCGCGCCTACCTCGTGTTTCTCGCGGCGTTCGTCGTCGTCGCGATTGTCCCGCTGGCTGTGGTGCACCAGCACGCGTTCGACCCGCTGGCGTGGAAGTACTTCGGCAAGGACCCCGCGCGTGCCAAGGGTCTGCGCGACATCCAAGTCCACATGTTTGGCTACTGGGCGCTGGTGCTCGCGGTCTTCGTGCGCAGCCTGTTTTGGCGCCGCCGTTCGCAGGCGTGGATGGGCATCCTGTACCTCGCCGCGGGGCTCTCGCTCATCGGCAAGGGTCTCATCGGGCCCGGCCTGGTCGGCGCGATGGTGTTGGCCCATCTGGCCGTCTCGGGCCGCTGGGGTCTGCTCAAGCGCTGCGGCCTCGTGTTCGGCACGCTGTTGTTCACGCTGTCCGGTTTCCCCTGGCACCACGCGATGGTCCTCTACCGAGGAGAGCGATGGGTCAACGAGCTGATCATTCAAAACAACCTGCAGCGGTTCTCCACCGGCGAGCAGAAGCAGGCCGTCGGCGGCTTCGCGTTCTACCTGGAGACGCTGGGACTTGCGGCCTTGCCGTGGTCGGCGCTGGTGCCCGCGAGCGTGTGGCGGGCGCTGCAAGCCTTCCGCGAGGGCGGCAACGATGACGACCCCGCCCACTATGGTCGCCACGCGCTGCACCGCTTCGCGATGCTGTGGTTCGTGGTGTGCCTGCTGACGATCAGCTATAGCACCACGAAGTACTACCACTACCTCATTCCGGTTCTGCCGCCGTTGGCGTTGATGACCGGGCTGTGGTTGGACGACCTGCTCGAGCGCAGAGACGATGCACGGTCGCTCGGGGTGACCCTCTGCGCGCTGCTGGGGCTGGCGATCGGCGTGGCGGTGGTGCGCGACGCCACGCTCACGCCAACCTGGCTTGCCCACCTCACGACGTATCTCTACACGGGCATGTGGACCAAAGGCGCTCCAGACGTCGAGCGCTTGGCGATCACGACGCTTCCATTCGCCGCGGGGTTGGTGATTTGGGCCCTCGCACGGACCGCTCGTCTGCGTCGATTCGCGGTCGGGGCATGGCTGCTGTCGGGCGTCTTGACCACCGGGTGGCTCATTGCCGACTACATCCCCGCGGCATCGGAAAACTGGTCGCAGCGCTCGGCCATGCGGATCTATTTCGCGGAGCGCGGCCCAAATGACCGCCTCATCAGCTGGTGGTTCTACTACCGCGGTGAGACGTTCTTCTCGAAGGGCGACATCTGGGTGATGAAGGAGCCGGACCGCAACCGGCTCGCGGATCTCATCACCGAGAAAGAGGGGCAGGGCGCATCGCTGTGGTTCATGACCATCGAGCCGCACGCCAAGCGCTTGGGCTCACAGCTCCCCACAAAGTACCGAGATCGCGTGGAAGAGGTCTATCGCAGCTTCCACTACGTCATGATGCGGGTCGAGCTCGACTGAGTCGCTACTCGAACAAGAGGATGGGCTCGACGAGCGCCAGTCCCTCCGCATCACCGTCCTCGTCCTCGTTGATCGCGCCGATCAGCAGGGTGTCGCCCGGCTGGGCCTCGGTTTGCAGCGGAGAGATGATCTCGGTCGGTGGCCCGGCTTCGATGCTGAGGATCGCGGTGGAGACGTTCTCGCCATTGCGGAGCAGGCGAACCTGCAGCTCCATGGTGCAGACGTTGCCCGGAGGTGGCGTCGTGCAGATGGCCGTGGTGACGAACAGCGGACTGCCGAACCGTTCGAAGCCCGGTGGAATGGTCCATTCGCCCTGGAGAAGCTTCAAGCTGTCGCCGGTATTTGGCTGGAACAGGAGGGCCGGCGCCGTCTCCCCGAGCGGTGGCGGAAGCACGAAGCCTGGTTGCGGAATGATCGTGCTGGGCGTCCCCGGAGGAGCCATCGAGGGGCAGTCCACCGGGAGCGCGTTGCCGTCGAGCCAAATCGCTTCGCACGCACGCTCGTAGAGGTCCAGGACGACGCCCTCGAATCCGGTCGAGGTGGAGCCGTCGTCACCGGCTTCGTCGGCAGCACCGTTGGTCGAGCTGGTCGAGCTCCCCGTGGTGGACTCATCGTTCTCGCTGCCGCCTGAGGTCATGTCCGGGTCTTCGGAGGCGGAGGTCGAACCGACTGCCCCCGCCTCTCCTGCCGATGCCGCTGTCGTGGTGCCGTCGTCGTCCTCGGTCTCGCCCGGCACGACGTCGGGTTCCGTGAAGCACCCGGCACTGAGCGACAGGGCGAAGAGCAAAGCCAACCGGTCCATCCCACTAGCGTTCGCGCGGCATGGTGTCGTGACGACCCCATGCAGGTTTCAGCGGACGTCACAAGTGTTGTTGCCTCGGGGGGCGACCGTGAGGCGCTGTCGGTCGATGTCCTGGCACGTGCGTGGTGTATTCGTGCAAGCCCTGGGTCGTCGTACACTGACGAGGTTTCGCGTGGAGGGGCGGAAGACGCCCTGCTCGCGACGCGGAGGCTCGACGGCGACCAGTTGCCTTCACGAGAGGCCGAGGAACTCCCCCTGCGCCGAGGGGACACGGTCGGTCCTACGTCGTCTTGGAGTTGGTGGGCGAGGGCGTCATGTCCGTCGTGTATGCGGCGTACGACCCGCAGCTCGATCGCCGCGTTGCGCTGAAGGTGGGTTCCACGACGTGGGACGCTCCGACGTGGATGCCCATCCATGGGCTGAGACTTGCGCCGGCGCGCGTGGAAAAAAGCGGCCGCCCCAGGGAGGGCGGCCGCCGAGTCAACCGGATGCGGAGGGGAACTCAGCCGTTGGCCGGAATGGCCAGCACGGTGCCGTCGGGCAGCTGTGCGACCAGGGCGACGCCACCGTCGGCGTCGTTGTTGGCGTAGGCGTTGACCTGAAGGCCACCGAGGCCCGCGTCGGGGACGCTGAACGTCACGTCGGGCACGGCGTCGTTGTCGAGGTCGAGACCGATCTCGAGCGCGCCAGCGGGGATGTCGGGCAGCGTTGCGCTTGCACCGAAGGGGACGTCGGCGAGGAGCTCGACGGGCTTGTCGCCACTGATTTCCCAGACGTCGACTTCGCCAACGGCCGGAGCGGCGTGCACCACGGTGATGCGAACCTCGGCGGGGTCGATGTCCGCGTCATCGTCGACGAGCGGCAGGGCCTGAAGGGCGGGTGCGCCGTTCGTCTCGTTGAGGTCACCAATGGCGACGGCCGTGTACTTGGTGTTCGCTTCGAGCGTGAGCGCGGGCTCGAGGACGGCCATGTCGGCACCCGTGCCCGAGACTGCAACCTCGAACGTGTAGTCGCCCGCGGGGACCATCAGGTACTCGGTCCCGTTGCGGAACTCGAGGTTCTCGACGACCGGGCCTTCGCCGTTGGCGAAGACATCGACACCCGGCGCGCCTACGCCGAGGTGCAGGACGCGAATCTCGGCCATGTCCTCCTCGCCTCCGGTGGAGGTGTCTTCGGCGGTGTCCTCAGAGTCAGCGGTGTCCTCGGAGTCGGCCGTGTCCTCGGAGTCGGCTGTGTCTTCGGAGTCGGCGGTGTCTTCGGAGT
>CAYSPB010000025.1:20716-21407 GCA_964432695.1 uncultured Nannocystaceae bacterium | reverse complement strand
CGGCGGTGTCGGCGGTGTCGGCGGTGTCGGCGGTGTCGGCGGTGTCGGCGGTGTCGGCGGTGTCAGCCGTGTCCGCGCCCGTGGTCTCGGTATCGGCGCCCGTGTCGCCGCTCTCGGTGTCGTCGCCGCACGCTGCCGTGGCGAGAACGAGGCTCATGCCCCACGCGTGAATCATCTTCGAAGTGTTCATTTCAGGGTCCGTTTCCCTCGGCCACCGCCGAGTACTCCAACCTCTGACCGACCTTGAACAGCCGGCAACGAAGTTTGTACAAACAGTGTACGAAAAGAGTGCGGATTCGCCGGTAGGAACCCGAATTTCCGTGGGTTTTCCACCGAACCCAGAGTTCAGCTTTTTTTCGTCTTCCCCTCGGGCCGCCGGTGCCGCCGACATAAAAACGGCCGACGAGGGTTCGCCTCGTCGGCCGTCGGTAGGCGGAACTGGATTTGAACCAGCGACCACCGCGGTGTAAGCACGGTGCTCTAACCCCTGAGCTACCCGCCTGCAGGGAGCGCGGACACTATCCGGGCTGGGCAGGGGGGTCAACCTCGAGGCGGACGTCGCGACGAACGTGCCGAATCGTGCGGCTGGCGGGGGGCAGCGCGTCCAAGTGCGCGGCGACCGAGCGGCCGGAGATCTGCGCGTCGGGGTCGAGGTCCCGCAGCGGTGCGAGTACGAAGTCGCGTTCGAGCA
>CAYSPB010000025.1:2332-20706 GCA_964432695.1 uncultured Nannocystaceae bacterium | reverse complement strand
CGGAAGCTGGCACGCGTCGTCCTGGCTGCGGACCCACGGACCGGAGGGGGTGCGGACGAGCAGCAAGTCCAGGTCGAGCGTCCGGGCATCCCAGCGAACGCGGCGCGTCCGGCCGTGCGCGCGCTCGATGGCGTGAAGGCCGGCGAGAATGGTGGCCGGACTGGAGGAGATCTCGGCACGCAGCGCCGCGTTGAGGAACGGCTCGCTCGAGGGGCCGACTGGGTCGGTTTCGTAGACCGATGAGACCGCCGTGACCCGTACGCCCTCGAGCGCATGCACGGCCACGACTGCGGCGCGCAGCGTTGCTTCTCGGTCGCCGAGGTTGGAGCCCAAGGCGATCCACGCGGTGGAGGAGTCGGTCACGGGGTGCGCGGGGATGGGGGACTCGTGGTGGGCGCTTCGAGGGCGAGCAGGCCCGAGCGCCGCACTGCGGTTTCATCCGCGAGGGGCGCGACGATGGGAAAGCGACCACGCGCGTCGCCAACGGTGACCACGACGTCGACTTCGACCGGTTTGGGTGGCGTCGGAGGAGCGGGTTCGGCTGCAGTCGCCGGGTCGCCCTCCTGCGGTGAGGGTGCTTCGGCGGGCGTGGGTTCGGGGGCCGAGGGGAACTCGATGCCGAGCGCTGCCTCATTGGGCAAGCCGAAGCGCGCAACGCCCGTAGCGTTGGTCTTGGCCTGGGCACTCCAAGGTCCGATCTCGATCGTGACGGCCTGCGCCGCTTTGGGTGCTTCGGGTGCCAAGCACGGAACTTCATCGCCGAGCGCAACCCGGTACGCCGGCGTGTGAACGACTTCGTCGCGGCTGCGGACGGTGTCGTAGACGCCCACGCCAACGATCGCGGCACCGAGCCCGGTGAACACGCCGCCGATGCGCAGGCCGGTGGTGGTGTCGCGCACCGTATTGCCTTCCGTGTCGACCGCGCTCGGCGAGAACGCCTCGGGCTTGGCGAGCGCTGCGATGCCCAACGCCAAGATCGCCGCGCCGGTGCCGTACTCCCAGTAGAGGCCGCCGTTCTTGACGGCGCGATCGAGTGTCTCAACCCGCTCGACGGGTTGATGCTCGACCGATCGGCAGCGCCGCAGCTCGGTCAACGACACCTCGACCGTGCCGTTGGCTTGCGACCACTGGCCTGCCAAGGACCGACCGACCAGCTTGCGAGCCTCGCCAATTCGAAGCGGCTGCGCATTGGTGATCGGCTCGACGGCGACGGTCGAGCGCGTGTCGATCTGCGCGCAGGCAGAACTCGCGATCGCGAGCACGGCGAGCAGCGGGCGTTTCACAGCGCGATGTCCATTCCCAAACGCTGACCAACCTCGCGGGAGACCGTGGCCATCAGCTCGTCGCCGGACTTCTCGGCGACCCACGTGCCTTGCTCGGGCTGGAAGTCGAAGTGCCACGCGCTGCGGTTGGCGGCCATCCAGACCTGCAAGGCAGCGCTGTGCGCGTTGATGACGAACTGGGTGCCGTCTTCGAACTCGACGGTGAGTACGTCGCCGGCGAGCTCCACGTCCAGCGTGTCGTGCTCGAGGCCTGCGAGGCCGTCTTCGATGTGCTCGAGGGCGGCGGTGGCGAACTTGACGAACTGCGCGCGTTCCATCGCGGGCGGACCTTAGCAGCCCTGACGGCGCAAGGCTTCGCTCAGCCTTCGGGGGCGTCGTCGGCGGCGGGCTTCTCGGGGATCTTCACGCCCATGGCCTCGGCCTGCTCGGGCGTGACCTCGATGACCTTGAACTCCTTGCCGTCCGGGCCCGAGAGCGTGCGCACCGTCGGCTGGCCCGGTACGGGCATGGGCTCCGGTTCCTCCGCGGTGGCGAAGAACGCCTGGTACGCGAGGACGCCGATGATGGGCAAGTAGATCGCGAGGCGGATCATGATGCCTCTGCGTGGCCACTTCATGGGATGGAGCCTGGCAGCCGAGCGCGCGGCAGGCAAGCTCAGGGAACCGACTCGAACACGACGATGCGCAGGACCTGTGCCTCGACGAACCCACCGCTCGCAAAGGCCTCGGGGTACTCACCCTGCACGAAGCGGCTCATCACGTAGCGGGCTTCGCAGCGGAGGTCGCCGTCGTTCGTGAGAACGCCCCCGGGAATGATCCAGTTGCCGTCATCCTCGACCCGAATGCCGCCGACGCCCTTGTAGTCGTGCTCTTCCACGTCGGTGACGACGCAGCGTCCTCCGCCGAGCTCCTCTTGCAGCTCGATCTGCATCTGTCCGCCGTCGTCGGGCGGGCCCCACTCGAGCAGATGGTCTTCGGAGCGGGACAGCGTCTCCCCGAATCCGGGGGCGAGGATCTCGAAGCGCGGTGGCCGGGTGACCTCGGCGCTGACGACCTCGCTCTGGTTGGCTCGGTCGAGCTCGACGGTGACGGTCTCGGGTCCGCTGCCGTCGTAGGTGATCGAGTACTCCGTCCGGTCGTCGCGCTCCGTCCCTTGGGCGTCTTCGCCGTTGATGAGCACGCGGTCTCCATCGCAGGCCGACCACGGCACCGGGATTTGCGTGCGGTCGCCGGTTGCGAAGTCGACCGACACGCGGACTTCCTCGCCGGAACCGGGCAGGACATCGACGACGCGAGCCACCATCGAGATCTCGGAGTTCTCTGCGCGGCAACGCTCGGGCATGCACCCACCTAGACCCACGAGGGGCAGGCAGAGGAGCAGGAGCGCGCAGCGATGCATCGCAGACAGAATAGCAAGCCGGGCTTTGAGCACATCGACCCACGTGTACGAATCGGCCGCCTGTCGCGCTCGCACGCGAAGGGGGGTACCGTTGCTCGGGGGATGACGCGGTAACTGCATGTCGAGCGAGTCGAGCAACGTCAAGGACCGGGTGTCGATCGGTCGCATCCCTCTGAAGCAAGTTCGCGTCAGCCGGACCGACAAGGAGCACAAGGAAGAGAAGGAGCCCGCGGTCAATCCGATGAACCGCCTGGTCCCGTACCTCGACCTCTTCACGCGACTGAACGACGGGGAACTCGCCCGGCTCGCCGGCGTAGACGAAGAGGTTTGCTCCACGCTGCGCGCCCAGGTCGTGACGATCACCGAAGGGCTCGCAGCGTACGCCGACTTACTGCCGCGGCTGTCCGACCGCGAACTGGTCCGCCTTACCGGAGCCACTGACAAGACGATCCGGTTCTGGCGCTTGTGCCAGCCCCGCGACGGCTCCAACGCCAGCGCTCGGTCGAGCGGGGCGCAGGTCGCACCTGGACGACGGGAGACAACCGGCCGACACGCGCCGGTCTCGCACGCTTCCGAGAGTGGCTCGCGCATGCCCACCGCGCCGCACTCCCCGGTCGCGGCGCAGGGCGCCGACGCGACGGGTCGCTTTCCATCGTCGGACGCGTTGGGACACGGTCCCGGTGACTCGCAGACCTCCGGCTTCGTAGAGCTCTCGGGCGCACCATTCCCCGGATTCGAGCAGGACAGCGGTCGCAGCGGCTCCGCGCCGGCGCCATCGTTGGACTCGGTGTCCTTGACCGACGTCGACGGCGCGACCGACCCGCTCGGACTCGCGGAGTAGCGTCTTCGCGGCGAGGCTTCGGAGTTCTCCGTGGACCCCCCTTCGGGATGCTTGCTCTCTTGCTGAGTGCCGGATGTGGGGCTTCGGGTTTCTACGAGGGACCACGCTTCGGAGGGGCGGGTTCCCCTCCGAGACCTTCCGCTCGCTCCTGCCGTTCAGGGCTTGGCCTTGTTGTGGGCTGGCTTTGACCGCTCGGCGCATCGTGGTGCTCAGGTGCCGGGGGTGTGGCCGAAGGCGGTGATGTGGAGGCGAGGGCCGAGGCGATAGCCGTGGATGAGGCAGCGGGCGGCGATGCGACGGTAGCTGGATTGAAGCTGGGCGGGGTCGATGCACTCGGGCATGAGCAGCACGTGCTGAGGATCGTCGACGTCCAGAGCTTCGAGCATCGTCTGGAGCTCGGCGATGTCGGCCTCGAGGACTTCGTCGGTGTTGGCGCGGACGACGAACTTGAGCTGATGGTCGAAGCGCATCAGGCCGCGGACGACGTCGGGCTGCCAGCGTAGTCGTTCGTGACGGTCGGCAAGCTTGGGGGCGCGGTGGTGGGGAGTGCTGTGCGCGAGCTTTGGGCTGATCGAGGCAAGGTCGCAGTGAAGGTCGGGCAGGTCGACCGTGCCGGCGGTCTCGATCGTGACGTGGTGGCCGGCGGTGCCAAGGGCCTGCGTGAGGGGCCCCACTGCGGGGAACATCAGGGGCTCGCCGCCGGTGACGACCACGTGCCGCGGTCCGGTGGCACACCACCGCACGAGCTCGTTCAGTCCGGCTCGGTCCCCGCCGGGGGTCCACGAGCTGTTCGGGGAGTCGCACCAGGTGCAGCGCAGGTTGCACCCGGAAAGGCGAACGAAGCTGCTCGGCACGCCCGCGAGGGTTCCCTCGCCCTGGACCGAGACGAAGCGCTCTTGAATGCGCAGCGACGGCGGGGTTGCGCTCACGGCTGCATGCTACATTGCCGCCCGCCATGAAGAGGACCCGCATCGCGCATGCGTTGAACCTGCCTGCTCCTCAGTCCGGACTGCTCCTCAAGGGGTGGATCCGCACCGTTCGCAACAGCAAGAACGTCTCCTTCATCAATCTCAATGACGGGTCCAACATGGCGGGCATCCAGATCGTGGTGCCGGGCGACCTCGCCGAGATCGAAGACGTTCGCAAGCTGACGACGGGCTCGGCGATCGAGGTCGTCGGAGAACTCGTCGAGTCGCGAGGCAAGGGGCAGAGCGTCGAAGTTCAGGCCACGAAGGTGGTCACCGTCGGCCGCGCCGAAGAGGACTACCCGCTCCAAAAGAAGGGCGCGAGCTTCGAGTTCCTGCGCACCATCGGCCACCTACGCAACCGTTCGAACACGTTCGGCTCGGTCTTCCGCGTCCGCAGCAAGCTCGCACAGGCCATCCATGCCTTCTTCGGCGAGCGTGGCTTTGTCTACGTGCACACGCCCATCATCACCGCTTCGGACACGGAGGGCGCCGGTGAGATGTTCCGCGTCACCACGCTCGACCCGAAGAACCCGCCGCGGACGGACGAGGGCGAGATCGATTGGGACCAGGACTTCTTTGGAAAGCCGGCGTTCCTGACGGTATCCGGCCAGCTCAACGCCGAGGCGTTCGCGCTGGGCATGAGCGACGTCTATACGTTCGGTCCGACGTTCCGCGCCGAGAACTCGAACACGACCCGCCACGCGTCGGAGTTCTGGATGATCGAGCCGGAGATGGCGTTCTGCGATCTCTCGGAGAACTGCGACCTCGCCGAAGACTTCGTGAAGTATCTGCTTCGCACCGTGCTCGACGAGTGCCAAGGCGATCTCGAGTTCTTCAACCAGCGCATCGACAAGGGGCTGCTCGAGCGGCTGCAGCACGTGGTCGACTCGCCCTTCGAACGCATGACCTACCGCGAGGCGGTCAAGCGCTTGGTCGATTCCGGCCAGACCTTCGAGTACCCGGTCGAGTTCGGCGTGAACCTGCAGGCCGAGCACGAACGATTCTTGACCGAGAAGCTCGTCGGGCGGCCGGTGTTCGTCACCGATTACCCGAAGTCGATCAAGGCGTTCTACATGCGTCGCAATGACGACGGAGAGACGGTTGGCGCGGTCGACCTGCTCGTGCCCGCCGTGGGCGAGCTGATTGGAGGCTCGGCGCGTGAAGAGCGACTCGACGTGCTCGAGGCGGCGATTCGCGAGCTTGGTCTCGAGTCCGAAGAGTACGGCTGGTACCTCGAGACCCGCCGCTACGGCACGGCGCCCCACGCTGGGTTTGGCTTGGGCTTCGAGCGCATGGTGATGTACGCGACGGGGATGCAGAACATTCGCGATGTGATCCCGTTCCCGCGGACACCTCGCAACTGCGAGTTTTAGTCGCGAAGGGAAGCCTCTCGGTTTCCCTCGCTGCGGGGGCAAAGCCCCCCAAGGGAGAGCGCGTGTTCGAAGGGCCTCGGTGGAAGGCCCTTCGGCGAAGCCTTCGGGATGAAGGGGATTGCCTGTATCTACCCGTGGGGAGGTTTTGTGCGTGGGTTGAATCGTCCCGGGTAGGGGTGGGGCGGCGTGGGCGGAGCGTGACAGGGCTGTCGCGGTTGGGGTCTTGATCCAAGTGGTGGAGGGTGTCCCTGATGGGCAGTCGCTGGCTTTACGTGCGAGCAATGCAGCACGGCGGGAACTCCGGCATGTGAGCTAGCGCCGTGCGTGAAGCTCGCTCTAGGGGGCGATTCTGCACACTGCCGATCAGAAAAAACCAATGATTTCAGAGTCTTTAGAGAAATCGTGACCGAAGTTCCTGGTTCGGGCCTGGAGGCACGGCTAGCCTGATCCATTGGATGAATCCCGTGGATTTGCTCTTTGCCTGCGACCTGAAGCGCGTTGGTCCGTCGAAAAAGTACGAGCGCGCGGTGAAGGTTTGCACCGGGTCCTCGTCAGACCCAAAGCAGGCCGAGGCGGCTCGGGTCACCCACCCACCACTTGGTCTCTGAAGAAAAGGAACTAGCTATGTATCTGCGAAGGAACAAGGTGCGCTGCGGCGAGACTCGCCGAACTTATCTCTCCATCGCTCACAACGTCTGGTGGTCCGGCGACGGCACGAAAAAAGCCCAAAGCCGCCCCATCGTCGTTGCGAGCTTCGGTGTCGAAGACAAGGTTGACGTCGATCTCGCCCGGGACTTGGTCCAGGCCGTCGAGAAATGCGCGCCGCGCTATCCGGCGCGCCGAGGCGAAGGCAAGCAGGTCACCATGCGGATTGCACAAGAGATCCGCAAGATCGAGCCGTTCCTCAAGATGCTCGCCAGCCGCAAGCTGAATCTGTCCGAGCATCTGCCCCCGCATCCCGAGCGCGCCATGGTCCTCGAGGCCCTCGTGCGTGACCGACTCGCGGAGCCCACAACGGGTGCGCGCGAGGAAGAAATCATCGCGGACATCAAAACCCGCTTCGCGATGTAGCCACGTACACGCAGCCACCACGACGACAAGAAAAGGCGCGATCAGCCCCCGGCTGGTCGCGCCTTTTTACGTAGTCCGAGTTGCGGGGTTCGAACGCGGGGTTCGTCAGCCGAGCAGCTTGGCGATGAGATCCTCGGGCAACGCGAGCGACGGCTTTCGCGACACGAATACATGGGGTGCAGAGCCGCTGCTGATGAGGCTGCCGTAGCCAAGGCGTGGACCGAGGACTTCGGCAACGCGAACGCTGGCGCCGCCGATCGTACGCTCTTCGGAGATCTCCAGAAACTGCGGCTTCGACAGAGGCGTGTTCTCGATGAACACCTCGCTGAGAAAGTCGACTTTGACCGCCACGTCGATGCGCTTGCCTTGGAGCTGCTCGGTGAGATCGCGAGGCACGCCTTCGGGTGCGTCGCCCTGCAGCTTCGAGACGATGAACGGACGCAGCTGCTCGGGCTCGGACAGCTCGGCGTCGGGCGCAACGGTGATGCCAAGGTCGTCAGAGGCCATCGCAAGGCCGGACTGAATCTCGGCAGCGCGCGCCGCCGCGGCGGCGACTTCCTCGGCTTGTTCCTTCGCCCGCCGCTTGGCGTCTTCAGCCGCGAGTTCGGCGGCGCTGGGTTTCGGCGGGGCGGTGGCCGGTGCGGGAGCACCGGCGGGGGCGGGGGCTTCGGCCCCGGGTTGTGCCGCGCTCTCGGGCGCGGGCGCGGGCGCGTTCGGGTCGCCGGCTGCAGCTTGTGCGGCCATCTCCTTGGCGAACAGCTGCTGAAGGAGCTCTTGGTCGTCGCCGGCGGGCTCGAGCAGCTTCACCGAAACCTGGGCGCCACCGGGAAAGCCCGCGGCCAGATCGGCTGCCGGAATGCGCAGCTGCTCGCACAGCTTGGCCAGAGGCCACTCGGTCTCGGGCGAACCCTCGGGAAGTCGGTCGGTGCCAGCATCGTCGCCCGCGACCACCTGGCCCTGCTGCGCAACGATGAAGCCTTCGCGACGGTCCGCCGGCGTTTCGCCGGGGTCGGCGTAGTACATGATCACCTGCCGCGGGAACGCGCGGCTGGCCATCTGCACGAGGTCGGCGTTCTCTTTCCAGAACGCCGCGGGGTTCTCCGCCGAGACCGACCCGGTGATCTGCATGAGGAACAGCGGCGCCTCGGCGTGCCGAGTGACCACCAGCTGCGCGTCGAGGATGTTGCGCGCCTTGCCAGCGAGCAGCTCTCCGAAGATCGCCGCGAGCTGGGTGATCCGGAACATGTCCAGAGGGACGATGAGACCAGCGTGAGGAGTGCTCGTAGTCATGGTGTTCGTCCGGTCCGCCCGGAGCGGAGACTGGAACCTGCCAGGCTCGGGGGCCTTTGTCACCCCGCCGTATAGCGGGCTGCGATCTCGAGTTGGTCCGCGAACGCGGCGTCGCGCGTGAGGTGCATCGGCTTGATCTGGGAATCGCTGGCACCCGCCGCCGTTCGGCGCTGGCGGAGCGTAGCGTACGAGCCTCGCTGGACCACCCACAGCTCGGGCGCTGCCAGCCGCTGGGACGACCGCTTGGAACCGTATTCGATGTTGTGACGCTCCAGCGCTGCGTCGAAAGCCGCCGGGAACCTGCCTAGGGCGTCTGGGGAGGCATCGCGCTCCAGCTCGACCATCGCGGCGTACCGGGGAAAGCCCTCCTTGGCCGGGGCGACGGTGAAGCCCTCGACCGCCAGGCCCAGCTCCCGGGCGACGTCTTCGATGGCACCGGTCACTTGCGACTCGGTGAGCTTCTCGCCCGTGAGGGAGCACGTCCGGCCTGCGCGGTGCAGGAACTCGACGACCGGCGTGTTGCCGTGAAAGCCCGATACGCGGATGACGTCGCCGATGTTGTAGCGGTACAGCCCGCTGCCGTTGGTCAGAATGAGGACGTACGTCCGCCCGACCTCCAGCTGGTGTGGCTGCAAGGCCGTTGGGTTGGGCTTGTCGATCTCGTCTTCGGGAACGAACTCGTAGAAGTGCAGTCCGACGCCGCAGACGCCACCGCTGCCACCGTCCCGCAGCGGCACGCCCATGATCCCCTCCGAGGCCATCATCATGTAGTCGCGCCCTGCGATCGCGTCGCCGAAGTGTGGGTCGAGCAGGTCGATGTACGGCTTGAGCATGGGCGAGCGCCAGCAGATCGCCAGCGAGAGCTCGGGCCAGATCCGGTTGGCGAGCAGTCCGTTGGGCTCGCCGGCGAGGGCGCGCAACGCCTCCGCGCGGGCGGGGTTGCCGGTGTACGTGCCTTCGATGGCTTCGCG
Organism: uncultured Nannocystaceae bacterium; assembly: GCA_964432695.1. GTDB lineage: Bacteria > Myxococcota_A > Polyangia > Nannocystales > Nannocystaceae > CAJXVA01. The sequence continues at coordinate 11,511 of CAYSPB010000025.1, read as the reverse complement.
AACGGCCGACGACACCTCGAGCTCCGACGACAACCCGCCGCGCTCGATGTCGGCGATGAGTGGTTCGGAGAACTCTTGGATCTTCTTGAAGAGCAGCAGGATGGTGCTCGGATTCAGCGTCATGATCACGCTGAAGGTTTCCTCGAGCAGGATGCGCGCGAGCGCGTAGTAGCGCGCGTTGCTGTCTTTGATCTGTGCGACCGGCTTGGGAATGATCGGCTTTTGCTGGAGCTGCGTCGCTCGGGTGACGCCAGCCCAGAACGAACTCTCGGAGCTGGCGGGAAGCCCTGACGGGGTGCCATCGGGCGCCCCCGAGTCCGAGAAGTTCGTGATCATGCGCCCAGCCTTGGCGGCGGGGTGGTCGGCGAAGACCGAACTCCAGTAGATGCCGAATGCACGCGACTTGGTCTGGATGAAGCGCGTCGTGACCGGGATGTACTTGGGCTTCGACGTCGAGCCCGACGTCATGAAGAACCGCTTCACGCGCTCGGTGGTCAGGATGCCTTGCGCACCGTCGTTGACGATCCGAGAGATCCAAGCATCGAAACCCTCGTATTTTCGGATCGGCACGGCCGCTTGGTAGTCGGCGACGGATCTGATTTTCGAAAAGTCGTGCGCTTTGCCGAACTCGCACTCGAGGTTGGGCTTGAGGGTCTTGTCGAGCAAGACCGTGCGCTGTGTCTCCTCGGGGTTGTCGAGACCTTTGACGAACTGCTCGGCTTCACGCGATGCGAACATGACGAAAATCGGGCCCGCACCTGGTGGTGCGAGCCCGACAAAGGTACCTCAAGCGCGGCTCGAAGACCGCGGAATGGTCAGCAGCTGCACTCGGGGCTGTTCTCCGCCGCGACCACGCAGGAGGCGTCCCACGAGCTGTTGCAGCAGAACGGATCAGCCTCGCAAACGGCCGTGACACACGGGGAGCAGCCCGGCGTGAGGGACTCGCCAGCCGAGCATTCGTCGTGGGCGCACGCGTTCTCGAAGTCCGCCCCTTGCGCAATCCACTGGATGATGAGCTGCAGGTCGGGGTGGTCGGTGCTCGCGAACGCGTTGACCGGGTGGTCGTCCGGTGCGGTCGGGTCGTCGGTCAGCGGGAACGTGACGAACTTCGAGTTTAGTACGTCGTCGGTGCAGATGCGGACCGGGTTGGCGGGGTCCGGGCAGGTTGTGCCCGGTCCGACGAGGTTGTTGTAGACCGACTCGGGATCGAGCGACCAGTCGGCGTCGAAGCCGTTGCTGACCGCCTCGGTCGGTCCTCCGCCGGTGTGACACGCGACGCAGCCGTGCTTGGTGAACAGCGGGTAGATGTCCTCGACGAAGCTGATTTCGGTGGGCGGCAGGGCGCCTTGCTCGATCCACTCGATCATCACCTGCACGGTCGGGTCTTCGATCGCGGTGAAAATGTCGACCGGGTGGACGTCGTCCATGCCCGGGAGGTCGGTCAGCGGGCGCTGGACGAACAGCGAGTTCTCCGGGTCGTCGACGCAGATGCGAACGGGGTCGGCGGGGTCGGGGCATTCGATGCCCGGGCCGACCAGGTTTTCCCAGACCTCGCGCGGCGTGAGGCTCCAGTCGGCGAAGAAGCCGTCACGCTCCCCGTTGACCGCACCAACGCCGCCGGTGGTGTGGCAGCTGAGGCAGCCGTACGTTTCGAAGATCGGGTAGATATCGATCGCGAAGTCGCGCGGAATCGGGTCGTCGTTGCGCAGAAGGTCGACCACGCCGATGTTGCCGCTCGAGGACAGCGTGGTGAAAGCGTCGTCGAACCCCGAGGCTCGCACGTTGAGCTGTCCCTGGCCGAGGCCATCGGGGTTGCGAAGCCGGAACATCACGAAGCGACCGGTATCGTTCGAGACCGAATCGGAGGTTCCGACGTAGGTGCCTGTATCGACGTCTTCATCCAGGAAGCAAACCTCGGTGGGGTTCGTATCCTCGTCGAGCAGGTTGTCTTGGAAGTTTGCCCATTCGGCGACCTCGGCCCGCAGCGCGGCCTTGGAGATGGTCGAGATCCCGTTGCCGTCCTCGTCGACGAGCTGTCCGAAGACGGTGGAACGCTGGATGAAGTAAGAGTTGACCGCACCGCTTCCGATCGCGTCCTCGAGGGTGGAGAAGAGACCGCACTCGAAGGCGACCTGGGCCATCCACTCGTAGGGGACCAGCGGCACGTCGATCTCGTACGGCTGGTCGTTGGGCACCTGTACGCTGATGCGCGAGGACAGCGTGGCCGGGACGAAGACCGAGGCGTCCTGGTCGAACAGTGGCTGCAGGTCGAGCGAGGTGAACGGGACGATCCCCTCGAAAGAATAGGCGCCGTCATCCCCCGTGGGAGCAGCCGTCGGTGCATCGAGCACGTTGGTGATTTGAACCGTGACGTCGGAGATCGGGGCCTGGTCGATTCGCGAGTAGTCGTAGACGACGCCGCGCACGGTGACGCCCTCGAGCAGACACTCGCCGGTGTCCGTCAGGCATACGTTGCCCGGGCACTGGGAGTTTTCGGTGCAGGCGACGCAGCTGTTGTCGATGCAGGCGCCTTGCGTGGCTTCGCAGGCGGAAACGTCGTCGTCATTGCATTGAATGCAGAGGCCGTCAGCACCACAGACGGGGGTGTCGGCATCGACGTCGGCGCAGCTGAGCTCGTTGCAGTCGACACACGTGCCGCCGGAGCAGTAGGGCGTTTCGTCGGGACAGCTGGTGTCCAGGGCGTTGTCCGCCGTGCACTCGTCTTGGTCGACGGTGGTCGAGCTGTCGGGATCGATGGTGGCTTCGGTGGTCGTCGGGCCTGTGGTCGGCCCGGTGTCCGTCTCCGTACTGGTGTCGGTGGTCGGACCGTCGGTCGCCGTTCCCGAATCGTCGGTATCGGTACCCCCGACTTGCGGCGTGGTGTTGTTGGGATCGAAACAAGCGCCGAGCAAACTAAGCGCGCCCACCGATGCCAGTGAGGCGAAAATACGAGGGTGCAACGACATCGCCCGCAAGCGTACCGCAAAAGCCTCTGAGCACGGTCACGTTGCGATTGCAGGGTCACATCGGTCCGGTGCCGCGCTCGAACCTTGAACACGGCTGCCGTCGCCGTGCCTAGATCGCACCGAGGATCGCGATCGAGACCTGCCACGGGGCGTCGGCACCGCCCGGCTGCAGCCGGCCGACGGCGAGCGTGGATCCTCCGGCGAGTCCGCAGGTCTGCAGTTCTGCCTCTGGAACGTTGCTCCACGGTCCTTCGCAGTAGCGCTGCACGGCGGCCTGGGCCTCGGCGGCAACCTCGGCACTCTTGGGCTCGGTGAGGTCGGGCGCGACGAATCCAATCACCCCGGTGTCACTGAGCTCCAGGGTCAGTGCAACACCCTGAACGCGCACCGGTGGGTGTAGGTAGCAGACGCTCACGCTGCCGTGGTCGGTCTGTCGGGGAATCGGTGCGACCTCGCACCACTTCGTCGCAAGCTGGCCAAGGACGTCGGGGCTCGGCGCGGTCATGAGAACGTCCATGCTGCGCTCGAGCAGCTCGTCGACGCGCGCCCATCCTTGCTTGGGCGGCGCGAGCGAGGCTTCGCCGTCAGCCGCAGCCTCCGTTCCGTCGCCTTCGCTGGCGCTCGGGCCGGCCTCGTCTTCGGGGGTCTGGGCCCAGACCCGACGAACGCGCGCTTCGCTGCGACTCGCGCACGCGACGAGCATCACGAGCAGCGCGATACCGACGCGTTCAGTGCCGCTCCGCACCGCCCACCACCACCTGCCGGATCGGAGCGGACGTGCCTGCAGCAAACAGCGCGTCGAGGCAGTGCTCCGGGGAAACATGCGCGAAGAAAGGATGGCGCAGATCGACGACGACCGCATCCATGGGTCGCCCGACCTCGAAGCCGCCACCCGCATGGCCCAGCGCGGTCGCGCCTCCGCGCGTCGCGGCCTCGAGCAGCGCTGCGCCCAAGCGACCCTGGTCATCGTTGAGGCGAAGCCTGCCCTGCCGCGCGAGGCGGTCGTGCATCTCGAGCAGTCGAGCCTCTTGCACGAGGTCGATCACCGTGTTGCTGTCGGAGCCGAGGGAGAGGGTGCAGCCACGCTCGACCAGCGCCGGCGCATCGAGAATGCCGTCACCGAGGTCGGCCTCGGTCGTGGGGCACACGCAGACGTTCTGGTTGCCCAGGCGCGTCACGTCGTCGGGGCTGAGGTGCGTTGCGTGCACGGCCGTGAAGCGGTGCGGCCGGGAGAGGGCGCCGGCCTGCTCGAACGCGCCTGCGGGCGTGGTGCCGTGCTCGGCCTGACACTCCGCGTTCTCACGGGGTTGCTCGCTCAGGTGCGTGTGCACGACGAGGTCGTGCGCGTCGGCGTACTCGACGAGCATACGCAGCTGTTCGGCCGAGACGGCGCGAACGCTGTGCGGCGTGATGCCGACGTCGACGCCACGGGCGCGCAGCGTGTCGACCCGCGCGAGGTAGGCGTCTACGCTCGCATCGCAGAAGCGCTGCTGCTCCGGCAGGGGGCCTTGGCCGGCACCGGCGCGGGCGTAGAAGACCTCCAGCAGCGTGAGGCGGATGCCGGCGGCTTCTGTTGCTCGATCGACCTTCCACGACTGTTCTTTCTTGTCGTCGTACGGCGTACCGTCGGGCTGGTTGTGCACGTAGTGGAACTCGCCCACGTGCGTGATGCCGGCGCGCAACATCTCCGCGAACGCGACCTTGGTGATATCGTAGAGGCCTCGGGGGTCGAGCTGCGTCGCCGCGTCGTACATCGCCGTGCGCCACGACCAGAAGCTCGAGGGCGCATCGGCGCTACGCAAGTGCGTTGCGCCCCGAATCCCGCGCTGGAACGCGTGGGAGTGTGCATTGACGAAGCCGGGCAGCACGAGCGCGTCGCCGAAGCGTCGTCGCACCTCGGCCTCACCCGGCTCGCTTGCATCGCCGATGCTCAGCAGGGTGCCATCGGCCGCAACGTCGAATCGGACGTCGCTGCGCAGCGCGCCATCGACGAAGGCCAGCGGCGCGAGATAGGCGATCGATGGCGTCACGTCCGACCTACTTGGGGAAGTAGATGCGGTGGCTGTCGAAGTCGAGCGCGAAGCGGTGCTGCCCCATCACGCCGAGTCCGACCATGCCGTCGAGGCGGAATCCATCCGAGGACTGCGTCTGCTGGAAGTAGCCCCACGCAGCCTCTGCGTTCTTCACCGTCGGCCCCGCACCCACCTTGAACGCATCGACCCGCGCCATCGGAGCCTCGTCGGCTCTCAGCGGCGGGGTGGCGACCGCGGCATGCCGGTATGCCTGACCGTTTGCGGTCATGTCGGCACCGCGCATACCCGTGTTGAGCAGATAGATGCCCTCTGCGCCGTTCATCGTCGCGAGCAGGTACAGGTAGTGCGTCTCGTGCATGTAGAACGGCGCGGACGGACCACGAAGCAGCGCGTCCCGCTCGGCCTTGCACTTCTTCGCGCGTGAGGCCAGCTCGAGCGTGCCCTTGGGGATGTCGAGCGCCACCGCGAACTGGGTGAGCAGGCCGATGCCGAGCACGGCGCTGACGCGCTCGGATTCGTCGCCAGCCATGTCGGCGATTGCAGCGTCGTCGAACACGTTGACCGGCACGTTCTTCAGCGTGAGGCCGCCGATCGTGAACTCCGGGATTCGACCGTGTCCGACCTGAGGCATGCCTTGGGCGACCTGCGACTTGGCGGTGATCTCCATGCCGAGCTCGTCGGCGAGGGACTGCGTGACGATGAGGTCAGCCGCGCCCGTGTCGAAGATGGCCCCGACCTTCTTTTCGCCGATGGCCATGTCGACGATAGCAAGCGGCTTCTTGGTCACCAGCGGAATGGTCATGGCGCAGGCGTTGCCATCGACCGCCGCCTCGCTCGGCTTGCTTCCGAAGGCGGCGTAGTGGTCGGCGAGGCCATCATTGCCGCCGCCGCGCAGAGCCTTGGAGAACTTGGCGTAGTCACGACGCCGCAGGTGAATCCAGCCCTCCTCGCGCGCGAGGATCTCGGGACGGACGCTCGCCTTCTTGGCTCGCTTGAGGATCTTGAACGCGTCGTTGTAGCGCCCCTCGAGCACGGCAACCCGTGCCTGCAGGACGAGCGCCTCCGGCTCCTTTGCGTCGAGCTTGAGTGCGCGGTCGGTTGCTTCGAGGACGGTTCCGAAGTGCGCTGCCACGAACGCGAGGCGTGCGTACTCCATCCACGCGTTCACGTCCTTGGGTGTGCCCTCTTCTGCCTGGACCTTGGCGCCGGCGAGCTGAGCCAGCAGCGCGTCGGGTTCTGCTTTGGGTGCGGGCATCTCGGGAATGGCGAACTTCGTGGGGTCGATCGCGTCGTGGTTGACGCGCTGCACCTGGAAGTCGATCCGCTGAATCTTGCCTTCGAACCGGTTCATGACCCGGATGAGGTGCGGAACCATCACGCCGTCGACGGCGCGGTAGTCCTCGTAGACCACGACCTGGGTGCCGCCGGGACCGTCGTCGCTGCCGCTGGTCTCTTCGCGGCGCAGACCGGTCTCGCGGTCGAACCACAGCTGCTTTTCGATGCCGGCGTCGCCGATCTGCCAGGTCAGGCCGTCGAGCGTCCGCGCGTTGCCGTCGGAGTCTTCTTTTCGACTGGGGAGTAACGCCAGGTCCACACCGCGCGATTCCACATCGAGGTACCAGTGCAGGACCGCTTCTTCCTTGTTGACCTTCGCCTCGGACTCGGTGTCGATGCGCAGGGTTTCGGGCGCCAGGTAGACCCAGCCGGTCTTGCCATCGAAGCCGCGCTCTTCCACGCCGTCGCCAATCACGTTGCGTCGGTACAGCCGGCCATCGGCCGTGGATTGGAAGAGGAACGAGCCGGTCTGCTCTTCAGTGTCGGCGCAGAAGGGGTCGTCCTCGGATTCGCAGCCTTCGCCGGGGTACAGCACCATGCGGGCCTCGAGCGTCCGGGCGGCGACGGCACGCACGGCGGTCTCGCCGCCCAAGCCTTCGACGTGACGTTCGAGCAGCTCGGCGGCCGTCGTGGGAGCAACGGGCGCCGCGTCGGGCTCTTCGGTGAGCTCTTCGGGGACCTTCAGGCATCCGGCGGTGGAAACGCCGAGAATCAGGGCGAGGACAGCGGCACGCATCGTCGATCTCCGGGCGAGGCTGGCGCGGTGGCTCTCCGCCGTCAAGCGGGCCGGGCCGCCGGCGAGGGATGCCGCACCACGGTGAAAGATCCGGGGTCTTCGCACGTAGGGGCAGGCAGACGCTGATGCCGTTGCTACGCTTCGAGGCCGTGCGCCACCGCTGGACCACAGTGCTGGGAGCTTTCGCCGTGATGGCGAGCGCAACCGGGTGCGCCGGGGTTGGCGGGCCCATCGCGCAGCGGGTCGAGCCGCTCTCCGCGGTGGCACCGGTGGATCTCGCCGACCAAGTCGCAGAGCGGGCGGGTGAACGATGTGGTGGCGAGCTGCGGGACCAGCTGCTCGTTGGCGCCCGCGCCACGGGTGATTGCGATGCGACCGAGGCTGGCGCGGCGCGAGCGACCATCCTGCAAAACGGGGTGCGGTTCGGGATCGTCTCGCATCGCGACGTGGAGCTCGACGACGTTCGGCTCCGTCTGAGCGAGGCGCGGCTGTGTCGCGGCTGGCCGCTGCCCCTCGACGCCGACGCGGGCGTGGTGCTTCACGACCGCGATGCCCAGAATGCTGGTTGTCTACTTCGGCCGTATCGCGGCACCCTGACGATTACTGCGGTCACCCGTGACGGCACGCGTCACGTGGCGACGGTGGTCGAGGCCGACCGCGACGGCGTTGCGGACTTCGAGTTTGCCGATGTCGACGCCGCGCTGCGCCGGACCTTCGAGCAGGGCCTCGACGCATACGATTGGCTCGAGCTCGGCGAGTCCGCGTGGGCCGGCACGGTCAACCTCGACACGCTGCGTGGCTACCTTGCCGACTGGCACTACGTCTGGGTCGCGCGCGGTCGCGGGTCCGCGGCGTTGTTCGCCGAGCGCCACGCGGAGCACCCAGGCGGCCCAAACGCTGCGGCATTCGCCCTCGAGGGCCGCGTCGACCGTCAGCGGCGCGACTACGACGCCGTCGCCGAGGGCAAGATGAGCGCGACGCTCTTCCTCGAGCGCCACGTCTGGTCCCCTTTCCGTCGTGCGGTCGAGGACTTCAGCATCACCGCCGACGATGCGTCGCGGTAGCGGTGCCCGGCCGGGTCATTGGCGCGGGCGCCTGGGTGGCGGAGCACCACGTCCGCCACCTGCACCCAAGCCGCCTGCCGGCAGGCGACGCTTGTTGGCTCCCTGCTTGCGCGGGTCGAAGTCGTTGACGACGCGGCCGTCCTCCATGCGAATCCCTGGCATCATCGCCACCTCGGGACCGAGGGCGGAGTAGTCCATCGGCTGGAGCGGAAGCTCTTCATTGAAACCGACGTAGTCGATGTACGCCCGCGAGCCGTAGACCCGGAACCGAAAGAGGATGCGGTCGGGACCACTGCTGTAGTAGGCCCACATCGGCTCGGCGCCGGTGCGAAGGTGCTCCTGCAGCCCCATGAGGAACGAGGTCGGGTTGGTGTAGTTCGCGGTCTCTTCAAACCGTGCGAGCGCGCCGGCGAATCCATCGAAGAAGTCCTCGAGGTTGTCGCCTTCGAAGATGGGCCGCTCGTGAGGGCGACGGGAGTCGGGGCGGCCGTACGTCGCGTTCGGGGCGAGCACGTGCTGCACGTCGTCGACCGACCCGCGCGCGACCGCGGTCAGCAGCGACGCGATCATCCGCTTGCTTTGAAACGGAAGCTGCCAGGCCTGCGCTTCGTAGCCGAGGGTCTTGCCGCTGCGGATCTTGAGCTTGCCACCCGCAAGCTCGCGGGCGCGGTAGTGCTGCAGGAGGTTCCGAGATGTGCCGTCTTCTCCGGGTTCGACCGGTGGCCGGTCGCGGGACGTCGGAGTCTCGACCGCGGCTTCGGCCGTGTCCGGGGCCGGGGTGTCGCAACCCCAACCGAGCAGCGCACCGACCAAGATGACGGACAGACGGGTCGAAACCGTAGCCATGGAGAACACTTAGACCCACGGGCCGCTTCGAGCAACCCATCCGATGACGGCTTCGAGGCCGGGACTTGCGGGATCTGCCCGATCTGGCACGATTCGAGGCGCATGGCGGATCCCAAGGACCGGTCCGGTACGCCGCCGTCCAAGTCTTTCGATCGAGGCTGGGACGAGATTTTGGCGGACACGACGGGTGCGGACGCGA
>CAYSPB010000025.1:0-2232 GCA_964432695.1 uncultured Nannocystaceae bacterium | reverse complement strand
GCCCGTCGGCGGACCCGACGCCCGCGTCGTCGGACGAGGGCACGGACACGACCAAGGTGTGGACCGAAGACGTTCGCGCGTCTCGAAAGCAAGACGTGTCGAGCGACGACGACGCGGCTGACTTGGCGGAGTCCGCCGAGATGGACCGGCTGATGGCCGCCCCGGTGGTGACGCCGACGCGGGACGATGACGTTGCGCCGGCGGCGAGTGCTTCGCTCGTCGGTGGGCGTCTGCCTGATGCCCCGGGACCCAAGGCCGCGCCCGACGACGAGATGGCCCTCATGATGGGGTTGGGCGCAGCTGCTTCGAGAGCGAAGGACAAGGCCACCTCGGACGGAGAAGGCTCCGAGGCGGCAGCGCAGACCGAATCGGAGGACGCTGTGGATGCGGACGCGCCGGCATCCGAGCGTGAGCTCGCCGATGCAGCGTCCAAGGATGCGGCGGACTCAAAGGACGCCGCCTCCGACAGCGACGATGGGGGCACGGAGGATGCCGCGGGGTCGACCGACACGGCGGCGGGCGATGTGGCGGCATCGGAGGATGCCGAGGAGTCCGAGCCCGAGCCTCCGATCGTGTTGCACCCCGAGCGCATGCCATCTGAGCCGACGGCTGCGGCATCCGCCGAAGATGCCGGCGGCGGCCGGTGGCTGTGGTTGGTCGGAGCTGCCGCGGCGGTTGGAATCGGCGTCGCCGCGATGGGAGGGCCCGGGTCGTCCTCCACGCCGGACGCGACCTCGACGAAGGCGGCGGTAGCTCCGTTGGCGGCCGCCCCGTCCGTCGCTGCGCCCGTGGAGCCCAAGCCTCCCGTCGAGCCCGCGCTGGCCACCACCAAGCCACCGCTTGCCGAGGACGCACCGCCGCCCGTGGTGCCCGAGCCGCCCGCCGCGGACCCGAGCCGAGATCCACGCGAGCCCCCACCGGGGACGCCTCCGGACATTGCCGCGGTGTTCAAGAAGATCCCCGTGAGCCCTGCCGACCGCGCCCCCGTGGGCGGGGTCGGCAAGACTGGCGTGCATGTCGACGATGTCGCGATGGGCAACGGCTACGCGCGCAGCCGCTGCACGGGCGATGGGGAGTCCTTCTCGGTCGGCAACGACGGCCTCGCCAACGTCTGCATCCGCGTGGTGCACCAGCGCCAGAAGGAAGACCTCACGGTGATCTGGCAGAAGCACGAGGGCAACGCGCGTCGCGGCAAGATCGTTGTGAAGCCGGCCCACGCCTACCGCACGCGCGCGTATCTCAAGCTGCGCAGCGAGTACGTCGGCGACTGGACGGTGAAGATCATGTCCGCCGACGGCGTCGAGCTTGCGGCGCACGACTTCAGCATCGCGCCGTAGGCGACCTCTATGCGAGCAGGTCGAGCAGCTCGTCGCGGGTGATCGAGGCGCCCCCGCCACCATCGCCCACGGCGGCCTCGGCCAGCGCGCGCTTCTTGTCTTGCAAGGCGAGGATACGCTCTTCGACCGTGTCCTTGGCCACGAGTCGATGGACCAAGACCGGGTTCTCTTGGCCGATGCGGTGCGCTCGGTCGGCGGCCTGGTCCTCGACGGCGGGGTTCCACCACGGGTCCATCAAGAACACGTGATCGGCGGCGGTGAGGTTGAGTCCGGTGCCGCCGGCCTTGAGCGAAAGCAGCATGACGTCGGGCCCGCCTTCGGCCTGGAACGCGTCCACGACGGCGCCGCGGTCCTTGGTGCTGCCGTCGAGGCGATTGAAGCGATGGCCGGCGGCCTTCAGATGCGGCTCGAGCAGGTCCAAGAAGCTGGTCCACTGCGAGAACACGAGCGCTTTGTGGCCGTCGGCAACCGCGGTGCCGAGCGTCTCGAGCAGCAGCGCGACCTTGGAGGACGGCGCCTGCCCGTCGGTGCCGTGGCCGGGAATGAGCGCGCGGTGGCACGCGGCCTGGCGCAGGCGAAGCAGCGCCTCGAGCATGGCCATGACGTTCCCGCCTTCGCCGAGCTGCTTCATGATCGTGTCCTGCGTCGCGGCTCGAATTGCGTCGTAGGTCTGGCGCTCTTCGGCTTCGAGCTCGCAGTGCAGCGCGACGTCGGTGCGCGGGGGCAGCTCGGTCGCGACCTCTTTCTTGAGGCGACGCAGCAGGAACGGCTTCACGCGGTTGCGCAGCGCGGCCGCGGTCTGGGCGTCGCCGCCTTCGATCGGCTTGACGTAGCGCTCGCCGAAGTCGGTGCGCCCGCCCAGCAGGCCGCGGTTGATGAAGTGAAACTGCGACCA
>CAYSPB010000024.1:0-34869 GCA_964432695.1 uncultured Nannocystaceae bacterium | reverse complement strand
TGTCGATCTCGACATCGACATCGCCGAGGGCGAGCTCGATCCGCACCGCCGGTTGGACGTCCAGGGCCGTCGTCTCAGCGCGCGCCGCCGTGGTGCTGGCGTAGGCGAGAACCGCTGCTGCGCCGGTGAGCCACCGCCGCCGCCCGAGCCGCCGCGTCATCGGTGTACCCCCGTCGCACGGGGGAGAAGGTCGAGTTGCTGCCCGTAGGCGAGCCGAAGCATGTGCTGCAGGTGTGGGTCGCCGGGGCGTTCGGCCAGCGCCGCCCGCGACTGCGCAACCGCGGCGCCGACCATGGCCAGGTTCTCGTCAAGCACCGCGAGCACGTCGGGCTCGAGCGCGGAGCGTCGGGTTGCGTACGCGGACTCGAGGTCGCGCACGGCGGCCTGCAGGTCGGCCTCGGCCGGGAGCAAGCCATCGTCGTGAGCGGGCAGGGGCAGGGCGGTGAGGGTGGGGGCGAGCGGGGAGACCTGTGAGGGGACAGCGAACACCGAGCCGACCGAGAGCAGCAGGGCGGCTGCGGCCGCCCAGGGGATGAGACGTCCCCGGGACGCTGAATGGACCCGCGGCTCGATCTGCCGCCACATCCGAGCCTCTACGTCGGGGTCGGGCATCGAGGCACGCGGAAGTCCTTGGACGAGGCGATCGAGTTCGTCGTCGTTCAAGACAGGGCCTCCTTGAGCAGGGCGCGTGCGCGGTGAAGCTGTGCCTTGGTCGTCCCGACCGAGGAGCGCATCAAGGCCGCGACCTCGGCGTGCGTGAGACCTTCGATGGCCTGCAGTACGAATACCTTCCGCGCGCGGTCGGGCAGGGCCGCGATGGCGCGGTCGAGATCCACCCCGGCGTCCACGCGTGCCTGCGGAGGGTCCAGCGCGAGGGCGCGGGCGGCCAACTGCTCACGCGCGACCCGTCGCTGGCTGGACCGCCGCTCACCCAGTACCACGTTGATCGCGAGTCGGTGGAGCCAGGTAGCGAACGCTGCGTCGCCTCGAAACCCATCGAGCCGCTCCCAGGCCCGCACGAACACGTCCTGGGTGTGCATTTGGGCGTCGTGCTCGCTGCCGCCGCAGAGGCGCCAACACAGGCGGTGGACCGACCCCACGTGCGCGCGGTACAGCTGCTCGAACGCCGCCACGTCGCCGCACTGCGCGCGACGGACGACGTCGACGCGAGGCGGCGGGGACAGGCGAGCAGCGGCGGCCACAGCGGACATGACGCACTTTGGATGCCGCCGCGGGACCAAAGGTTTGAAAAAAAATGTCGGATCCAACCTCGCGCCCGGCGGCGGCATCGAAGCGGGCACATGACCGCTCACGTTCCAACCGCCCTGTCTTTCGTTCTCCTCGCCTGTGCACCGTCGAGTCCCTCGCCGGCCGATGCTCCGGCCGCAGCCGCGGCTGCCGATGATTTCGAGTGGTCCGGCTCGATCGGCGCCGGTGGCGAGGTATCGCTACAGAACGTGCAGGGGGACGTTACCGTCGTGCCGGGATCCGGTTCCACCGTGCGGGTGCGAGCCCGGATCTCCGGCCGGGACGCGAGCCTCGCCAAGGTCGTGGTCGACGACGCAGGCAAGCACGTGAAGATCCGGACCGACCTCGGACGCAAGCGCTCCGTCGACGCGCGGGTCGACTACCAAATCGAGATTCCCGTGGCAGCCGGATTCGGCGCACGGCTGGTGTCCGGCAACATCGCGGTCGAAGGGATCGCGGGCCGGCTGGATCTCGAAACCGTATCCGGCAACGTGAAGGCTGGAGGCTCGGGGGACGTGCGCGTCGCGACCGTCAGCGGAAACGCGACCGTTGCGCTGCCCGAACGCGCCCGACGAGCCGAGTTGAAGGCGGTCAGTGGCCGTCTGGACGTCGCCGTCCCCGAGGCGCTGGGTCTCGACCTTGCGGCCAAGTCGATCAGCGGCCGCATCGAGTCGGACATCGACCACGAGCGAACGAAGCAGCTGGTCGGCGCAAACGTTCGGATCTCTCGTGGCGATCGCGCAGCCACCGTCCGCATGGAAACCGTTGGCGGTCGCATCCACGTTCGTCACGGATGACGACGGCGGCGGAGTCGGGCACGCTGCGGGCGCGATGATGGAGGCGAAGCCCGACAAGAAGGCGTTCAAGGACTGGTTTGATCGCGAGGCCGCAAAGATGCTCGGCGCGCAGGTGAAGCAGGCCTGGTCGGGATTCGACACGCGGGCGTTCTTGCGTCGCGCGACCAAGGGACTCGATGCGCTCGAGTTCGCTGGGCGCGTGAAGCAGTTCTCCGGGGCGCTGGCGGCCGGGCTGCCCGACGACATTCCGAAGGCCCTCGGCATCCTCACCGACAGCTTGCCGCCTGCCATGCCCGACTGCGAGTCTGTCACCGACGGTTGGCTGCAGTGGCCCGTGGGGCAGTTCATCGCCGACCACGGACTGCCCCACTTCGACGCTTCGATGGATGCGATGACCGCCCTGACGCAGCGGTTCTCCTCGGAGTTTGCGGTCCGCCCCTTCGTGGCCGAGCGTGCTGAGGAGACGTTTGCGCGCCTGCGGGGCCTCACCGATCACGAGAGCCCACACGTGCGCCGCTGGTGCTCCGAAGGGGTGCGGCCACGCCTTCCGTGGGGCGCCGTGCTGCGGGACCTGGTCGCCGACCCTGCGCCGATCTGGCCGATTCTCGAGGCGCTCGATGGCGACCCCGAACTGTACGTGCGTCGCTCGGTCGCCAACAACCTGGGTGACATCGCCAAGGACCATTCCGACGCGGCCATCGAGTGGGCGGCGGCCTGCGTGAAGCGAGGTGGCGACGAGCGCATGTGGATCGCGAAGCACGGGCTGCGAACGCCGATCAAGTCCGGAAACCCAAAGGCGCTCGCGGTGCTCGGCTACAAGGCACCCAAGAAGGTCGAAGCCACGCTGCGCGTCGCTCCCAAGCGGGTCGCGATCGGAGGCGCCGTCGAGCTGGAAGCCACGCTCTCGAGCAGCAACCGCACCAAGCAAGCGCTGATGGTGGACTTCGTGGTCCACTACGTGCGCAAGAAGGGCACGGGTGCCAAGGCGTTCAAGTGGACCACGTGCACGCTGGCTGGTGGGGAAGCGACCGCGCTGACCAAGAAGCACGCGATGAAGCGCACCAGCATTCGCGCGCTCTATCCGGGTAAGCACCAGGTCGAGCTCCAGGTCAACGGCGTGGTGCTGGCCTCGACCGCGTTCACGCTGACGGCGTGACCTCGGTCGTGACGACGACCACCGGGCCCTCGGTGAGGGTGCGGTGCACCGGACAACGGTCGGCGATCTCGAGCAGGCGCGCGCGTTGCTCGTCGCTCAGGTCGCCGCGCAGCTCGAGCGTGCGGTCGATGCGGTCGACCTTGACCTTGGGATCATCGGTGGCCTCGGCACACGCCTCGCAGTCGCGGGCGTGAACCTTTGCGTGCCGCATGCGACAGATCGCTTGTTCGAGCGGCCAGCCTTTGCGGTCGGCATACATGCGAAGCGTCATCACCGTGCACGAGCCCAGAGCGCTGAGCAGGTAGCCATAAGGCGATGGACCGCGGTCGGTCCCCCCGAACTCGCGCGGCTCGTCGGCAATCAGGTCGTGTTCGCCGATCGTCAGCTCCGCCACGTATCCACGCGGTGAACCCCAGGCCGTGACGTCGCTGGCAACCGAACCCGTCTCGTGCGGCGCCGGCAGGTAACGCTCGGACCACGAGGCGACCACATCGGCCACGTGTCGCGCGTCGTCGGGGCGCGTGAGCAGGTGATCGGCACCATCGAGGGCGACGAAGCTCTTGGGGTGCTTGGCCGCCATGTAGATCTTGCTGGCATTGTCCACGCTGACGGTGTCGTCGCTGGGCGAGTGCAGGATCAGCAAGGCTCGCTTCAGGCCTCCGATCGCCTGCTTCATGGGCTGCTCGGCGACGTCGTCGAGAAAGGCCTTTTTGATCGTGAACGAGCGCCCGGCGAGAACCACCGCGGCCTCTCCGTCGTGTTCGATGGCCGCGCGCTGCCGGTCGAACAGCATGGTCACGTGGTCCGGGGATGCAGGGGCTCCGATCGTGGCGACCGCGGTGACCGAAGGCAGTTGTTCGGCGGCACGGAGCACCGCGGCACCGCCGAGCGAGTGTCCGACCAGCAGTTGCACCGGTCCATGCTCGGCCTCCACCCACCGTGCCACCGTCACGAGGTCCTCCACGTTGCTCGAGAAGTGCGTGTCGGCAAAGTCGCCTTCGCTTTCCCCGAGTCCGGTAAAGTCGAACCGGAGCACGGCCCACCCGCGCTCGACGAGGCGCCGTGAAACGTGCACCGCGGCGGTGAGGTTCTTGCTGCAGGTGAAACAGTGGGCAAACACCGCGAGCGCTCGCGGTCGATCCCGCAGGGGTGCATCGAGGCGAGCCGCCAGCGTTTGTCCCCGACCGTTGTCGATTCCGAGTCGAACCGTGCGCATGGCTGCAGTGTCGCCGATCGTCGCGCTGCGTGGGACCGGTCGACGCCCCGTCATCGAGCCTGTCGCGTTAGCCAGCGCTCGACGCGACCGCGCGGCAGTGGACCGAAGTGCCCAGGCAGCACCCAGGCTGCCTCTGGGTGATCGGTCAGGGCCCCCTCGACGTCCCCGACGTTATCGTCGCGATCGCAGATGTAGAAGTGAGTGCGGGAGCACGGCAGCGCGGCGGCGCGGTGCCGAAACCGTCGCGTGGTCGGCGGTTCACGGACTCGCCGTGCTTCGTGTCGATGGTGTCAACGCCCACGACGAGGAGCCGCTCGACCGCACGGTGAACCGGGTGTGCAAAGCAGTGTTGCGCGCGCTCGAGAGTCCTGCGTGACGCGGCCCGTGATACCCAAACCGGGTGTCGCGTTCGTCGGTGGTATTCGTGAGTCTGTGGATGGGGTGTCAGGCGGCACCCACGGCCGAGCCAGCCCCGGCCTCGACGGTCTCGACGCACCCCGCCGAGCCGTCACCGACGCCGGATCCCGAGGATGCCGAACCCGTGCGCCTGACTCGCGAACAGCTCACCGCGCTCATCGACGACCCCGCGCGCAGCGAGAAGGACCGGACGGTCGACGAGCGCCGCAAGCCCGTCGACATGCTCGCGTTCATCGGGGTGTTCGAGGGCATGAAGGTCGCCGACATCGGTGCAGGCACCGGCTACACCTCCGAGCTGCTCGCGCGGGCCGTCGGGCCGTCGGGCCGCGTCATCGGGCACAACACCCCGTTCGTGCTCGAGCGGTTCGCCGAGGCGGGCTGGACGGCGCGGTTGCAGAAGCCCGTCATGGCCAACGTCGTCCGCGTGGATCGGCCGTTCGATGACCCGTTCGGGCCCGAAATCACCGAGCTCGACGCGGTCGTCAACGTACTTTTCTATCACGACTTCGCGTGGCAAGAGGTCGATCGCGCCGCCCACAATCGCGGCGTGTTCGAGGCGCTGCGGCCCGGGGGGCACTACGTCGTCATCGATGCCAGTGCCGCGGCTGGGGCGGGCGTGACCGGTTCGAAGACGCTGCACCGCATCGAGCAGGCCCTCGTCGTCGAAGAGGTCACCGCTGCAGGATTCGAGCTCGCCGGCTCGGCCGACTTCTTGGCCAATCCCGACGACACCCTCGATTGGAACGCTCTGCCGTGGCGAGAAGCCCGGGAGATGTACAGCGACAAGTTCGTCCTGCGGTTTCAGAAGCCCGGGCAGGGGTGATATCAACGTCTGCAACCGTGGACGCGCCGTTCTTCGAAGAGGCTTCCGAGACGCTCAGCGTCCCGCTGCTGCAGCTCGGCGACATTACGATTACGCCGGCGTTCATTCTCAAGTTCGTCGTCCTGTTCTTCGTGCTAGCAGGGCTAGCGCGCTTCGTTCGGCGTCGGCTCGTGCTCCGGATCCTGCGGAACTCGCACGTCGATCCGGGGGTGAAGTACGCCATCGCGCGCATTGCCTCTTACGGCGTGTGGACGGCGGGCCTGCTCATCGGACTGCCGATCGTCGGAGTCGAGCTCAACAGCCTGCTGGTCGCGTTCGGTGCGGTCGGCATCGGGATTGGCCTCGGACTTCAGAAGATCGCCGAAAACTTCATCAGCGGGCTGTTCCTTCTGTTCGCCCGTCCGGTCAAGGTCGGCGATCGCGTCATCGTGGACGGGCGCGAGGGGACGGTCATCGAGATGCAGGGTCGCGTCACGCTGGTTCGAGACAACAACAACGTCGTGTACCTGGTGCCCAACGCGACGCTCGTCTCGGACCTGGTCGTCAATCTGACCCACAACGACCGGGTCGTCCGCTACACGTTCGACGTGGGCGTCTCATACGCTTCGGATCCCAACGCCGTGCGGGACTGCCTGCTCGACGTTGCGAAGGCCCAAGAGACGCTGCTCGAGGACCCGCCGCCGGACGTACTGTTCCTCGGATTCGGTGAGTCGAGCCTCAACTTCCAGCTGCGTGCCTACTGCCGCGCCTTGGTCGATGAGCCCGAGCGTTTGCGCAGCGAGGTGAACTTCGCGATCTGGTACCAGCTCAAAGAGTGCGGGATCGAGATCCCGTTCCCACAGCGTGACCTGCACATCAAGACGATGCCGGACGCGCTGCGTCCCTGAGCGGCGGTCGCATCCGCGCGGAACCGACCCTCTGCGAAGTCTCCGGTTCGGCTTGCTGCAACCGCGGCGGATTTCACTCGTCTTTGGGAGCGTTCCCGGAGGTCTCGATGTCCCGCGCCCTGCTCGCCTGCTGCCTTCTCGCCCTCGGTGCTTGCCGTTTGGGCTCCGCAGAGGCCTCCACGGCGGGGGAAAGCGCCGGACAGACCTCTGCGGCCGAGGAGAGTGCGGGGGAGACCGCAACCGCAGCCGCGAACGGGCTCGCGCTCGTGGAGCGCAGCGCGGCGCTCGAAGCTCCTGCATCGCTACAGCTGGATCAGCTCGGGTACGACGGGGAGCCGGCCGCGCTCGAGGAGCGAGTGCAGCGCTGGCACGGGGTCGGGCTCCGGGCGCTTCGGGCTGGCGAGGCCGAGCGCGCCGTCTCGGCCTTTGCCATCGTGCTCGACGCGGCACCCGAACACGCCTCGGCCGCGTTCCATCTCGGGTGCGCGTTCGTGGCGCGAGGCGAGTACGACCGGGCAGCCAACGCGATCGCCCTGGCGATGGTCCACGAGTTCCCGCATCTGTGGCGCACCTACCTCGACCAGCCTGAGCTGGCGCCGCTGCGCGACAGCGATGCGCACGGGCGCCTCGTCGCGCTGCAGGCCCGGCTCGAGGTCCTGCATGCGCAGGCCCGCCGGGAAGGCACGCCGCACACCGCTCGTTGGGCGACGTCGCAGACCGAACGTGGTGCCCAAGCCGGGCTCTCGCTGCGGGGCCGCTTCGTGCCCGTTGGGCCGCGGGCCTGGTCCTCGACGGCGGTTGCCGGAGCGACGCTCGCCGTGGATGCGGTGTACGACCCCATAGCTGACGTGGTCGTGAACCTGGTCGCTCAAGGTGGCAGTACGCTGCGTGACGCCTCGGTCGAGGTGCACGACGCCCGCCGCGGTGGGTCGCTCGGTCGCTACGCCGTCTCCGAGGTGGATGCCGTCGAGGTTCTCCCGCGCAGCGGTGGCGCGTGGGTCCGGAAGCCCGGGGCTGCGTGGACCGACCTGCGCGGACGTGCCGTCACCGCAGACGATGTCGAGGCCGCCATCCGCGTCGATGCGGCGGGTATCGTCGTCCGCTGACCACCCGCTGACCCTCCGAATTCCGGGGCCTACGAGCGATTACGATTTCGTGCACGAAACCGGTTGCGTCCGTTGAGGCTCGTTGCTATCAACCCCCTCCCACGCACCCTTAGCTCAGCTGGATAGAGCGTCGGTCTACGGAACCGAAGGTCAAACGTTCGAATCGTTTAGGGTGCGCTTCGAAGAGCCGCCTCCCGCAAGGGGGCGGCTCTCGTCTTTGGTTCTTAATCAGTCTTCGAACCGAACGCGGGTGGAGCCCAGTCGCATTCGCGTGCGCTGCCGCTGGACCACCGCGGCGGCGTCGGCAAACCCGGCATCGCTGAAGAGTCGCCGCAGTCGGAAGACGAGCACGTTGAGGTGGCTGCCGTTGACCCCGAGGGCGTCGAGCACGTTGCTTCGGTCGATCCAGCCTTCGGGGCTGTCCAGTCGCGCTTGGATCAGCAGGGTGAAGAACGTAGCGGTGGACCCGAGCTCGTAGGACGCGGTGGCACCACGCTGTTCGACCCGCAGCACGGCGGCGCGGTCTGACGCCGAAGGCCGGACCGAGAGCTGCGCTGTTGCAAAGTCCCAGCGGGTGCCCGGTTGCGTCTCCAGGAGCCCCTGAGGCAACCGGAGTGTCCACGTGTCGGTGCCGACGCGCACGGTTTCGCGGTCTTCGACGGGGCGAACGTCCTTGGCCTCCGGATCTTCGAGCCGCCAGCCCAGGTCTGCATCCCAAAGCACCGTGACGGCGGGCTCGCTCGCGGATGGGATCGGAAGCATGCCGTCGGCCCCCTTTGCGACCGCGCCGGAGGAGCTGCGGGCGAGGGGCTCGGGCGAGCCATCTCGTCGAAGCACCCAGACCTCGTGTCCTTCTCCGAAGGCCAGGGCGTCTTCGAGGCGAAGCGGGCGGCTGGTGCCGCGCGCCACGGGTTTGCCGTTGATCTGCGTGCCATTGCGCGAACCGAGGTCGCGAATGCTCCAGCCCGCACTGCCGAAGTGAAAGCTGGCGTGCAGTGCGGAGACGGAGGCATCGTCGAGGCGTAGATCGGCGGCTCGACTGCGTCCCACGACCGTCTCGTCGGAGAGGGGAAACGTAGCCCCATCGCGTCGTCGAACCAGCTGTGCCATTCGCTTCAGCCTAGACGCCGTCCCGATTCCGCCCGATGTCAGTCGGGTATCGGCGGCGGCGAGAAATCGGGGTGACAGGGCTCGTTCGCGTGACCGTCGATACACTTTTGATGATGCCGACCGGTCTTGGGCCGAGGCAGCGCAGGTCCTGGGGGGGATGGCGTTGTCGACGCCTCTCACGATGTGAATTCGGAACGCTCGACGGGGGTCGGCGTGTCCAGTCCTGATCCGTCGGTGCCGACGCGTGCCCACGCGACCGTCTACGACGTCGACCTCGTCGCCGATCCGAGCACGGCAGGATCGGTGCCGACGGCCGGTGCCGTGGTCGGGCGCTACATCGTGCTCGAGCGAATCGGTGCGGGCTCGATGGGCGTGGTGATGTCGGCCTTTGATCCCGAACTCGATCGTCGGGTCGCGCTCAAGCTCGTTCGCCCTGCGGTGTGGTCCAACCCGGATTCGGAGACCGAGCTCGCCGAGGAGGCGCGAGCGCTGGCGCGGTTGAACCGCCCGCACTCGGTCGCGGTCCACGCCGTCGGCACGCACGCGGGCCACATCTTCCTCGCGATGGAGTTCGTCGAGGGGCATACGATGCGCTCGTGGCTGTCGGAAGGCCAACACGCGTGGCAGGAGGTGCTGCCCTTGTTCCTGGCCGCAGGCCGAGGCCTCTGGGCCGCGCATCGACAGAACCTGATCCATCGCGACTTCAAGCCCGAGAACGTCATGGTCGACCTCGAAGGACGCGTGCGGGTCATGGACTTTGGTCTCGCGCAGCCCCCTCGCGGCGGACGTCGAGCGCCCAAGACGACCTCGGCAAGCGCCGGCGACGTGGAGCACAGCGTGCTGGTCGGAACGCCGGCATACATGGCACCGGAGCAGTTCGAGGGCGAGCCGGCGACGCGCCGCACCGATCAGTTCGCGTTTTGCGTTGCGTTGTATGAGGCGCTCTACGGCTGCCGTCCCTTTTCCGGTGACTCCTTCGTCGCGATCTACGAGTCGCAGCAGGACGGTCGCCGGGTGCTCCCTTCGGGGATGCCGACGATCCCGCGCTGGCTGAACAAGGTGGTCGCGCGAGGGCTTTCGCTCGACCCCAAGGAGCGCTTCGACAGCCTCGGTGCGCTGCTCGAGGCGCTCGAGAAGGGCCTGTCTCGTCGTGGGCGGCGGGCCTGGGCCGCCATGGGGGCGCTGCTCGTCACGGCTTTGGCGACCGTGCCCGCCGCGGGGGCATGGGAACGCAATCGGGCGCGGGCGGCCTGTGCCGAGCAGGCGGCACCGATTCGGGCGCTGTTCGACGACGACGCCCGGACGTCGGTTGCGGCTGCGTTCCTGTCGACCGCGGTCCCGCAGGCGGGCGATGCCGTTGCCCGGGTGCCCGGTCCGTTGGCGTCCTACGTCGAACAGCTCGCAACACAGACCGAGGCGGTGTGCATCGCGGCGCACGACCCCGAACCCAACGTGCACGCCGACAAAGCCGCCTGGTGCCTCGGGGAGCTTCGACGCGATGTCGAGGGCTTGATGGTCGCCTTTTCTCGTCCGAACGCGACCGCCGTGGTGGATGCCCCCCACGCGGTCGCGCGCCTGAGCCCGGTGCAGGTGTGTACTGACCGGCGTGCGCTGCAGCTCGCCCCACCGCCCCCCTCGCGCGAGGTCATGACGGCGATCGATCCGCTGCGGGCACGATTCGCGGAGGTGGAGGCCTGTCGCGTTCGCGGCGACCACCGCTGCGTCGTCCGGCGCACGCGGTCGCTGCGGTCCGAACTCGACGCGATCGCCTGGCGGCCTCTGCTGGCGCAGGCCGGGCACGACGAAGGACGAAGCCTGGCGGCGCTCGGTCGTCTCGTCGCGGCGGAGGCCGTGCTCGGCGCTGCGTACGACCACGCGGTGGTCTCGGACCGCTGGCGACTCGCGGCCGATATCGCCACCTCGCTCAGCGCGGTCGTCGGACGGCAACCCGGGCGCGCGTCCGAGGGACGGCTGTGGTCTCGCCTTGCGCGGACGGCCATCACGCGCGGCGGGGATCCGATGCGCCTGCTCGAAGCGCGGCGGCAGACGCAGCTCGGGCACGTGCTCGCGGAAGCAGGAGACCATGTTGAGGCAGGAGAGTCACACGCGACGGCCCTCGATCTGCTGCAGGAGGCGCTTCGGGCCGATGACGCACGCATCGCCATGGCTTCTGCGAGCCTTGGGGCCGCCCTCGTGAAGGCTGGGGATGCGGCGCGGGCACGAGACGTGTTGACGGCTGCGCTCGAGCGACACGAGCAGGTCTCCGGTCCGGCGCATCCCGCCGTCGCGGCCGTGCTCGCGGAGCTCGGCGCCCTCGAGCTGGCGCGCGGCGAGGCTTCCGCAGCGCGAGGTCTGCGAGCGTGGAGCTCGGGTTGCACTCGTCACGCCACCTCGGATGCACGGAAGCCTGATCCGCCTCGAGACGTGCGTCGCACAAAGCTGGGCACGCTCGGGTGCGAGAGGGCAGGCATCTGGCGCGTACCGGCGCGTCTTGGATCTGCTGGTCGAGAGACATGGTTTGGACCACCCTTCGGTCGCTGAGATCGAGGCCACGCTGCACGCCCTAACGACGCCCGCGGACCTCAGCTCCGATTGAATCGTCGTCGTCGCAGCCACGGAAGCAGCACGAACAGTAGAGCGCCGCCCGCATCACCGCCGCCACGGCAGCCGCAGCCGGCGTCGCCGCCTTCGACCGAAGGACCTTCGCCCGTGCTGGACTCGCCGGATGGTCCGCCGGGGCTGTCCGGCCCATCCGGCACACCCGAGGTCGTCGATGGAGCCTCGGGGCCCGAGGTCGAGCTGCTCGAGCCGCCGGGCACCGGTACATCTCCGTCGCTGGTGGTGCTGCTCCCGTTGCCTCCATCGCTGTCGTCGGGAGGGTCGCCGGGAGGCGCGCCGGTGGACGTCCCAGGATCGGGGTCGAGGCGCCCACACTGCGGTTCTCCGCCGACCTCGCCGGCGCAGCCGGAGGCCCAGGTGCCTACGCTCTCGTGGAGCTGGGTTGGGAAAGGTGTGCACGTGGGTCCAGGGTCCCACTCGCCCTCGGATGTGAAGCACGGAGACGCGTCCTCGCCCAGGACCGACTCGATCCACGCCATCTGTGGTGCGATCATCGTGTACGTGGCCCCGGGCCCGCAGACCGGCTGAACCTCGACGCCGCTGTCGTCCGTCGGATCGACGATGAACGACACGCCATCCGAACTCGTGCCACCCGATGTGGACTCTCCACCGCCGGTACTGCCGCTGGTCCCGGTGCCGTCGGTGTCGGGGAGGACCCCGACGTTGGACTCGCCGGGCGCGGTGCCGGGCGGGAAGAACAGCTCCTGCGCAATGCCGACGACACGCCACGAACCGTCGGCGAGCTGGAAGAACGCACCTCCGCCCGAGTCGCCGAAGCACGCACTCGAGAACTCGTCGAGGCCGACGAGGTCGATCTCTTCGGCGTCATCGCGAAGCTCGTAGACCGCTTGGGGGGTGAAGCGCTTGGATCCGAGCCCGATGCTCTCGACGTGCTCGCCGAACTCGTTGAACCAGCTCTGTTCGTGGCCGTAGCCGACGATCTGCACGGCGGCGTCCGGGGCGAGCCCGTCGAGCTCGCAGCCCTGCGCAATCGGGACCGGCTGAACGTCTTCGACGGGGGTCGCGAGCTCGCAGAGCGACATGTCGACCCAGGGAGACTGGTAGTAGAGCGGGTTGTTCGTACAGCCAACGACGTCGACGGTGCGCTCGGGCGCGAACCCGTCTTCCCCGAAACCCATCGCAACCGGGACTTGAACTTTGTCGATGCAGTGGGCCGCCGTGAGCACGAACCGGGGATGGATCAGGGTGCCGGTGCAGAACGGGCCGCTGTCGCGAAGCAGCGCGACGGTGCTTGGCCACTGGCAGCTTTCGGCCATGTCTCCGTTGTGGATCTCGGCCACGGGGGGCGTCGGTTTCGGGTCCGGTTCCGGTGCGGCCGCCGGGCTGGAGTTCCCACACGCTGCGATTGACAGAAGGACCGGGGTGACAACACGCCAATACACGCCTCTTCATTCCGTGAACATTCGAAATCCATCAAAACAAATTTAAATAACCAAAAACCCGAGGCGAGCGGACGGTGCGGTGAGCATGGATGCGTGGGCGTGAACGGCGTTGGGACGAGGCAATGACCTCTACGCCCATCGAGCGCGGCAGCGGGCAGGCTGAAGCGTCACCGAGCACGACGGGATACTCCGGACTGTCGGACGACGCGATGTTGGAGCTCGCTGATCGCTGCGAGATTCGTGCGGACTGGCCGGGCAGCGTGCCGGCGGACGTGGCAGAGGCGATCGGGATCACCGACGCCGAGCGTGTCGGCTATGACGCTGGACGGGCCGAGGCGGTCGAGAAGATGGTCGAGGCGCTCGAGGGTCTGTGGAGCTCGTTCTTCGATGACGCGCTGCCGACGTTTGCCTCGCCGATCGTGATGGTCGCCGCGCCGCCCGAGGAGTTGCTCGACGAGGTCAGCCTCGAGCGCGCCGCGGCGCTTCGAGCCGCACGCTCGGGTTGGTCCGGAGGCGGGGTCACACGGTCCGGTTGCCCCGAGACGTGAGCCGAGTGCGGTAGAACCCTACCGTGTTTCCGTTTCACCTCGCGTTCGTCGTCGATGATCTGTCGGCCGCTCGGGCCTTCTACGGAGGCGCGCTGGGGTGCGCGGAAGGACGCAGTGCCCAGACCTGGGTCGACTTCGATCTGTTCGGGCACCAGATCGTTGCACACCTGGGTCCCGCGCGGCGCAACGAGTCGACCAACCCCGTCGACGCCCACGACGTCCCCGTGCCGCACTTTGGGGTGGTGCTGTCGTGGGAAGCTTGGCACGCGTTTGCCGAGCGATTGCGGGCACACGGGGTTGCGTTCGTCATTGAGCCGTGCATTCGGTTCGAAGGCCAGGTTGGCGAACAGGCGACGATGTTCTTTCGCGATCCGGCTGGCAACGCGCTCGAGTTCAAGGCGTTTCGCGACCCACAGCAGCTGTTCGCGACGTCGTAGACCGCGCGGTCACATCGTGATGATCAGCTTGCCGCGGACCCTACCGGCCGCGACGTCCCGGTGTGCCTGGACCACCTCGGACAGGTCGATGCGACGCTCGATGACGGGGGCGATCGCGCCGTCCGCAAGAAGCCTCAGCAGGTGTTCGAGGTCCTCGCGAAACCATGCTGGGTTCTTCTCGCGAAGTGCCGCGATCGAAGAAGAGCGGGTGCTCCGCCGCAGCGTGCAAGGGCTACAGCATTGCGACGCTGAGTCGCGACGTCGCGCAGTTGCAAGAGCAGCTGGGTGTGGTGCTGTTCGAGCGTCGAGGGGAGGGGCTGAAGCTCACGGAGTCGGGGCGCAGCTGCTCGAGCACGCCGCGAGGGTGGTCGCGGCCAAGGAGGGCTTCGTGCAGGCTGCGTGCGGCCGAGGGGACGAACTCGCGGGCGTCGTCCGCATCTCTGCGGCGACGGGCTGAGGTGATCAGTCGGCGTCGAGCTTGGCGAGCAGTCCGCTCACGCTCACGTCCCAGCGAAGGCGGTCTCGGTTCGCTTCGCTGAGAAAGCCGTCGGAGACGCTCCGGTCGAGCCAGCGAAGCAGGTCGTCGTAATAGCCCGCGATGTTGAGAAGCCCGACGGGCTTGGCGTGCACGCCAATCTGCGCCCACGTCACAATCTCCGCCAGCTCTTCGAGGGTGCCGAATCCTCCGGGCAGCGCGACGAAGCCATCGGCGTGGTCGAACATGGCCTTCTTGCGCTCGTGCATCGTGTCCACTTCGATCAGCTCGGTCAGGCCGCGGTGCGCCACTTCGGACGAGAAGAGCCGAGCGGGGATCACACCCGTGACGCGGCCGCCTCCGGCGAGCACGGTGTCGGCGACCAAGCCCATCAGGCCCACGCTCCCTCCGCCGTAGACCAGTTCGGTGCCGCGTTCGGCGAGGGCGGTCCCCAGCTCGACCGTAGCTTCGGTGATGGCCGCGTTGCGGCCGGGGGAAGACCCACAGTAGACGCACAGTCGACGGAGCATCGGCGGAACCTACCACCGGCATCCGAGGGGTTGCCCTGCGACCATCGAGGGGGCTCCCGGTCTGGCGGGTTTCGCGTCGGACGCTAGACCGGATGCGTCATGCTGAACTACCACCATCTTCGGTACTTCTATGAGACGGCGCGTCTGGGCAGCATGTCGGCGGCGGCACGGAGGCTCCGCGTGACGCAGCCGACGGTGTCCGCTCAGGTCCGAGAACTCGAGGGGCAGTGCGGAGGCTCGCTGCTGGAGCGCGATGGTGGCCAGTGGACGCTGACGGCACTCGGGCACCACGTCTACACGTATGCGGCCGACATCTTCGCGCTGGGCGAGGAGCTGCACGCCAGCCTCACGGGACCAGGGACGGCCGCCGGCGCGCTGCGGATCGGGGTGGTGAAGTCGGTGCCCAAGCTCGTCGCGTACGGCCTACTGCGCCCCGCCCTCGACGGAGAGCACGAAGTCCGGGTGGAGGAAGCCTCGCTCGCGGTGTTGGTGGATAGGCTGCGTCTGCATCACCTCGACATCGTCGTGTCCGACTTTCCGCTCGCGCCGCACACGGCTGCAGGAGCCTTCGACCACCCGCTCGGTCGCGCCGCTGTCTGTGTCTACGGGACGCAGGCGCTCGTGGAGGCGCATCCCAACGCGCCCGAAGACCTTCAGGATGCACCGTTTTTGGCCCTGACCAAGACGGCCTCGCTGCGGCGCGTGCTCGACCGGTCGCTGGAGTCTCTGGGGGTTCGGCCGCGCTACGTCGGTGAGTTCGAGGACAGTGCGTTGCTCAAGGTGGTCGCTGCAGAGGGGCTCGGCTTCATGGCGGCGCCTGTGCACATCGAAGAGCATCTGGCCCGCGTGTACGGGCTCGTCCGAGCGTTCGACCTTCCCGATGCGTATGAAGAGCTGCACCTCCTTTCGATGGAGCGGCACGTTCAGCACCCGGTCGCGATGACGATCCTTCGCCGTGCGCGAGGCATGTTCGAGGGGATCTCCGCCCTGCGGTTGGGGCAGGACCCCCCATAGGTTTTTTCTTGAAGGCGTGGGGCGGACTCGACGATGCCGCGTTCGTTTCATCACCTAGGATGAACCACGTCAGCTGCTCGACGGACCCAACGCACGCGAACACGCGCGAGTTCCTGCGAGCAGACGACGCTTCCCGACACGACTCGTTCGGGGGGGTCGAGGTTCCGCGCATGGGGCCTCGGCTCCCCCCTCCACACCAAGGACGTCGCGCCATGCAGATCAATGTTCGTTGTACCCCCGACATCACCAACCCGTCCGTCGCATCCTTCGCCGTGCGCAGGGTTCGAGGCGCAACACAGCGGCTCGCCGAGCGGCTGCGTCGCGTCGAGGTCGACGTCGCCAGGGAGACCCCGCGTGAAGGCGGCCGTTATATCTGCCGCGTTCGGGGTCTGCTCGGACGCGGCGGGGAGATCCTCGTGAAACGAGACGAGCGCGACCCCAAGGCCGCAGTGTCCGCGGCCGTGGAGCGCTTTCGTCGTTCGCTCGTGCGTCAGATCGAACGCAACGAGCGTCAGGCTGCGGCCTGATCAGCCGTCCGCGGTTTCGCCCTCGGAGCCCGACTCGCCTTTGGCGGGCTCGGGCTTTTTGGGCATCGCGATTTCGGCCCACACGAGGTAGTGGTCGCTGACGTCGCGGAAGGGCGCCTCTTCGATGGGGACGCTGGGCCAGGGCAGGTCGCCGGGGTCTTCATCTTCTCGAACGACCTTGTCTTCTGCGGAGGTCGTCGCGCTACGAAGCTCCAGGCCGCAGGAGATGATGTGGTCGGATGGCTCGCCCGCGATGTTGGTTCGACCGGCGTCACTGGCCGAGTCGGTGCAGTCATCCTCGTCTTTTCGGTTGTGCTTGGCGGCGAGAATGCCCGGCGTGCGCTTGGCGTAGTCGTCGTCGTACGGGTGTGAGACCGAGTTCATCGTTCCGGTGATGATGAACGGACGCTCGCGTCGCTCTTTGGCGATCGCCTGGGTCAGTGCCCGAGCCGCCTTGCGACGCTTCGATGCGTAGGCGGGTGCTTTGCCTTCCCGCATATGCATCGCGATGACGGTCACTGTGTCTCCCGTGGGCAGCTCGACGTCGACGGCCACGTGCTTGTCGATGGCGACCTTGTAGCGCCGAACGTTGCTCATCGGAAACCGCGACAACACGGCGACCTGCTGGCCTGTGGCACGATCCGTTCCTGCCAACCACGCCGTGTCGTATTCATAGCCGCCCTTGCCTGAGACTTCGGTCGCGATGTCGATCAGCTCTCGCTCACCGCCGAGCTCGGTCAGGGTCACGACGTCGAGCTTTTCGGCCACGAGAATGTCGACGATGCGGTCCCGCTTCCACGCCCAGTCCTCGGGCGTCTTGGCACGGTGGTCGCGGGCCTTTTTCGGGCGCTCGTCGATCTCATCGAAAGCCCATTCGAGGTTGAACGTGCCAACGGCGATCGCGTCCTCAGGGACTTTCGTAGGCTCGGGTTCTGGCTCGGGTTCTGGCTCGGGTTCTGGCTCGGTCTCAGGGGCAGCAGCCACCGGTGGAGGGGGTGGGGGCGCCTGTTTGTCGCAGCCGACGGCGAGAAAAGAGGCGAGGACGGCGAGTCGGAGCGCGGTCTTCATTGGAGACCAAAGTGTAATGGAGAGTGCGAAAAATGAAATGAATAAAACGTGGCGTTTTCGCGCCTCGACGGAATCGGTTGCGCTTCGTAACCGATCTCGGCGTCGTGCGTGGGGTGGGCATGCAGGACATCGATGCGAACGTGATCGTGGTGGGCGGGGGGCTGGCCGGGTTGTCGACAGCCGCACTTCTGAGTCGACGCGGACGCCGGGTTCGTGTGCTCGAATCCGGCGCGCAGGTGGGCGGGCTCGCGCGGGCACGGACCCGCGGAGGTTTCGTCTTCAACCGAGGCGCGCACGCGCTGTACCGCGGCGGTGCGGCGGAGTCGGTCTTTCGCGAACTCGGCGTGCCGCTGCGGGGCAGTGCGCCTTCGCTGGCTGGAGTCGCGCTCCGCGCAGGCGCACTGCACCGGCTGCCGGCGACGCCGTGGTCGATGCTGACGTCTGGGTTGCTCTCGTGGCGGGGTCGAGTTGCGCTCGCGTCGGTGTTTGCGAGGCTGCCCCGCTACACACCGAGCGCACACGGGGAGCAGTCTGCGGCAGCCTGGTTGATGGACACGGTCTCGGACGTCGACGCGCGTGCCTTTCTCGCCGCGATGCTCCGTCTCTCGACGTATGCCGGGAACCTGACCGCGGTCTCGGCCGAGGCGGCATTGACCATGCTTCAACGCGCGACGGCCCACGGGGTGCTCTACCTCGATGGCGGCTGGCAGCAGCTCGTCGATGGGCTGGTTCGAGCCGCAGCGGAGTCCGGCGTCGAGATCCGTGCACGGGCCCCGGTCGCGACGGTCGAACCCGGGTGCGTCTGCCTGCGCGACGGCACCACCATGCAAGCCGAGCACGTCGTCATCGCGACCCCGCCTTCGGCCGCCCGGACCTGGCTTCCGCGGATACCGGTGCATGCGGCGGTCGTCTCGTGCCTCGACCTTGCACTTGGCAGGCGTCCGGATGGACCGGGGCTGGCGTTCGACCTCGACGACCCGATGTACTTGTCCGTGCACAGCGACGTGGCTGCGCTCGCCCCCGAAGGTGGCGCGCTCGTACATCTGCTGCACTATCAGCCCTCCAACGACCCAGGACGGACGCGGGCGTCGCTGGAGGGACTGCTCGATCGCGTATTGCCGTCGTGGCGTGAGAGCGTAGTCGCCGAGCAGTTCCTCCCGCGGATCACCGTGACCGAAGGACTCGTACCGCCGGGGACGCCGATGGCTTCGCGTCCGGGCGTGACCGTGCCCAGGATGCGCAACGTGTGGCAGGTTGGTGACGCGATCGGAGCCCATGGCATGCTCGCCGATGCGGCGTGCGGGTCTGCCCGCGAGGTCGCCGAGGCGATCACGCGTGCCCGAGTCCCCGAAGCCGCCTGAGATGAGTGAGGTCCGCCGCAGCGCGGAGGCCAGCTATCGCGTTCATGCCGAGCACCTTTGGGGGGTGGCCTACCGGATGCTCGGCGTGAGGGCCGATGCGGACGAAGTGGTCCAGGACGCGTACGTTCGGTTCCTTCGGTCGCCACCGACGCTCGAACGCGAGGTCCGCCCGTGGCTGGTGCGGGTGACGATGAACCTCGCGCGTGACCGTCTCCGGCGTCGACGCAGCCGAGCCTACGTCGGCCCGTGGTTGCCCGAGCCGATCGACACGGACACGATGCAGCCGCCGCCTTCGGCCACCGTCGAGGGTCGGTACTCCCAGCTGGAGTCGCTGTCGATGAGCTTCTTGCTGGCGGCCGAAACGCTCGGCGACGATCAACGCGCGGTGTTGGTCTTGCGCGACGTTTTTGGGTACTCGGTGCGGGAGACGGCGAGCGCGCTCGGACTGAGTGAATCGAACGTGAAGGTGGTCGCCCATCGAGTCCGAGGGCAGATGCGGGCCTGGGAGTCGGAGCAGCAACGCCGGCTTCAGGTTCCTCACGAGCGAGTCGTCGAGGTCATGCGCCGGTTCTTTCTCGCGGTTGCCAGTGGCGATCGCGTGGCCGCGGCAGCTCTCCTCGCCGACGACGTCCGCCTGCTGTCCGATGGGGGAGGGCGCTACTTCGCAGCGCGCAAGCCCGTCGTGGGCGCGGAGAAGGTCGCGCAGTTTTACGTGCGCTTGGCTCAAACGCTACCGCCACCGACCGATGTCTCGTTCGTGTCGCTTGCCGGCCATCCTGCCGCGTTGATTCGCAATGACCGCGCTGGCGAAGGTCATCCGCCGCTGGTGTGTCTTGCCGTCGAGCTCGGCCAGCATGGGCAGATCGCGAACCTCTACTCGGTCCTGGCTCCGGACAAAGTCGCGGGACTCGTTCGTTCTCAATAGCCGGTTTTGACCCCGTCGGGGCCGAATGTGGCCAGCCGGCGCGCCGCTGATCCGATGTTGGACACCGACGCGCTGGCCGGGCGGCTCGTCATGGGCCACTGGCGCATCGGTACGTCCCAACGCGTCCAGCCGTCTTGTTTCGACGACTTGGTTCATCGACAAGGGCATCGGTGGCAACGGACGTGCTGCCCACATCGATCATGAAAACTCGCTGGATTTTTGCCGCGCTGGCGCTTGCGCTCGCTCCCCTTCCAATTTCAACCGCCCGCGCCGCAGGACCGCTCCCGGGCATCGACGCTTCGTCGGGATTTGTCATCTACTACGGGTCCGATTTCTCGCCCACGGTGATGGCCGCACTCTCGTCTGCAGATGTCGTCGTCTTGCATCCGGAGGTTCATACCGTGACGCCCGCAATCGTGGCCGATCTGCAGGCCGCCGGCGTGGACCAGGTTCTTGGCTACGTGAGTCTCGGCGAGGAGGACGGTGACCTCCCGATGGAAGTTGGGGACGGCACAGGACCCGTGCGCCACGACGGTGTCGGATTGGTGACGTCCGGCGGCGGTGTCGCGTCGTTCTACGTCGACGACTTCTACGACGGCACCGCGTATGTCTCCGACGGTATCCCGGACACCAACCCCGAATGGGGGGGCCGATACATCTATCCCAACGCTGCGTGGCGCGACATTCTCGAAGAGCAGCGGATGGGTGGGTCGACCGCGTACCCCGCCCGGGACGCTGCAGGGCTCCAGCAGCTGCTTGGCGTCCGAGACAGTGAAACCGATACCGACCGAACGCACGACTTCGGGTTCGACGGTGTCTTCTTGGACACGATCGGAACCGCGTCGCCGTACCTCAACGTGCCCGGCTCATACGCCTGGGCAGCCGAGGAGATGAGCGTTGCGGTGGCCGCGATTGCCGATGCGCATCCGGACGCAACGTTGATGGTCAACGGCGGAGGGTTCTACTTCAACCCGACCGACTACAACCCGGTGTATGACGTGCATCCATTCGACTTCTCGATCCGGCCGTACGTCAGCGCGGTGTTGTTCGAGAGCTACCGGCTCGACCGGTTCACGGGAACGGCGTCGTACTTCTACGCCGATAACCGCCACAACTACGCGCCCAAGATGATCGCCGAGTCGATGCGAGAGGACGGCTTCACGGTCTTCACCGTGGACTACGCCGAATCTGCGTCGACGGCGGAGCTTGATGCAACGCTGGTCGCGACGGCCGTGGACAACGGCTGGACCCCCTACATCGCGCCCGACATCATCCTCGACGACGTCGGCACGTACGCGCTCGACAATCCGCCGGCTCCCGACCTCTCCCCGCCGGTCTGGGACAGCACGGCGAGTGGGTTTGCGCTGGCTGACGTACCCGATCGCATCGGCGTTCAGTCGGTCGTGCTCGGAGAGGTGCCCGGGGAGATCATCGTCGGGTGGGATGTTGCGCGTGACCAGACGGGCCCGGTGACCTTCAACATCGCAGTGTCGACCGCCTCCGACATGAGCAACGCGGTGGTGTTCGAGGACGTGCAGACGCGGATGGGCGACGGTTGGGACGTCGACCCATTCGCGGCCGGAGCGTTCGAGGCTACGGTGGGGGGCCTGGTCAGCGGGGACTACTTCGTTCGCGTGCGGGCCGTCGACGGGCTTGGCCAGTCCGAAGACAACGACGTGGTCTTGCCGATCACCATTCCGGGCGATGACGTCTCCAACCTCGCGCCGGCGCTGGTGCTCGACGGGGTGCTCGATGACTGGGACGGACTGGTGTCGTTCGGCGTCGACCCCGACGACTTGCCGGCCGCATCCGACGCCTACGACTTGATCGAGCTTTGGATGGCCGATGGCGGAGGCGATCTCTACGTCGGAATGGACATGGAGGGCCCGTACGCCGCGTCATGGCGGAACACGGTCTACTTCGACGTCGACGAGACGCAGTCCACCGGCTACCGCGGCTACGGCAACCTCTCGGTTGGGGCGGAGTACATGCTGCACGGGCGGCACGTGTACGCGTATACCGGGTCCGGGACGAACTGGAGCTGGTCGTGGGTCGGCAAGTCCGGCGGCTCGCATGCTGGCGGCGACGGCGAGTTCACGATCCCGCTCGCGTGGTTGGGCAATCCCACCGCGATCGACGTCGTCTTCAAGGGCAACGCCACGCCCAAGGATTACGCACCCGACGGCGCGGACCAGGGTGCCGGAGGCGAAGCCTACCACTACAGCCTGGCAAGCCAGTGAGGTCGGCCGACTCGCAGCCTGCTGCTACTCGCGAGACAGCGCGTTGCGGATGGCGACCATGAGCTCTTCGTCGGAGGCGAAGAGCTCGTCGACTTCGTCCTGCTCGAAGAACCAGTCGCCGGGGCGGTTGAAGGTCATCGGGTCGCGCTCGAGGGCGAGCTCGAGACGTTCGGCGAGCTTGCGGGCGGAGGCCCCCTCGACGAGGGCGAGCTGGTCTTCGGCGACGAGACCCTTGATGAATTTCACGAACGGGTCGCGTTCCTCTTTCGGTGGAGCCGGCGCGGCGGAAGCGTCGTCGAGCTCCTCGTCGAGGTCGTCGAATGCCTCGTCGTCGTCGTCGTCACCGAGCTGCGCAATGGCAGCAAAGAGGCGGGATGCGACGGCGTCGGAAGTCTTCTTTTCCGCGCCCGCGTCGTCGTCACGCTTGCGTGCGCCTCCGCCTCCTCCGAAGAGGGCGCGCAGGTCGGGCAGGGGCTCTTGGTCCATGGCGTCACCGGGCAGCTGCAGCGCGTCGGGAAACGTGGCCCCTTCGGGGATGCGGTCGGCGTCGGTGAGGTGCGGCAGCGAGCCCCAGCGCTGGGCGGGCAGCTCGTCCTGCTTCGCGAGCACGAGTACGTACTGGGCACCAATGCTCTCCTCGCAGTCGGGGAACACCTCGTAGAGGCCGCCCCAGTACGCACCCGCATCAACGGTCCACGAACCGGCGGCCGTCTCGAAGTCCGGTCCGAGCTGAACCGGACCGTCGACCTGAAGCGGGAACACGAAGGCGGAGTGCAGCGCGTCGGCAACCGCAGGCAGCTCCTCCTCGGGCACGAGCTTCACGCCGAACTCGCCGCGCTCGCCGAGCTCGATGCCGAAGCCGCGCGCCGACGCGAGGGCCTCGGCTTCCGCGCCGGCGGACCCGACGAACACGACGATGCGTCCGCTGGACGCTTTGCACTTCAGCGTGGTCAACGTCCCCGAGCCTGGGCGCGGGCGTCCATCCCGTCAAGGGCTGCTCCACCCGGTTTTTCCCGATCGTGACCCCCGGAGGCGTTTTTTTGGGCAAGGCTCTGATCCGATCGCGGTCGAGCGTCACCAATGGCTCGCATGCGCCCCTTTGCCCTGCTCTCGCTCGCGCTGGTCGCCTCCGCCTGCTTCACCGAGCCACTCGACGCCGGACCGCCGGACGCCGAGGCTTCATCGACTTCAGAAGGCCCCTCGGACCCCGAAACCGGCACTGTAGAGGGGACGACGGTCGTCGAAGATTCGACCTCGGACTCGTCGGGAACGGCGGGTGAAGGCGATGGCAGCAGCACCAGCGGCAGTCCATCGTCGACCGGGGACACCGGATCGACGTCTGATGTCGAGGTTGCGACCTGCGG
The DNA here is from genome assembly GCA_964432695.1 of uncultured Nannocystaceae bacterium. Lineage (GTDB taxonomy): Bacteria > Myxococcota_A > Polyangia > Nannocystales > Nannocystaceae > CAJXVA01. The sequence continues at coordinate 11,598 of CAYSPB010000024.1, read as the reverse complement.
GGACGGGATCGTGGAGGGCTCCGAGGTGTGTGACGACGCCCGTCTCGTGCTCGAGCCGGGAGCATGCCGGCCTGACTGCAGCGGCCCCATTCCGCTCGTGCGCATTACGCTGTCGCCGACCCCCATCCAAGGAGACCTGGGCCCCGACCCGATCGAGACGGTCGACGGCCTGTGCCCGCCGGGGGCGTCGGCGTTGTTTTCCGACGGGGTCCACCGACGAGCCACCATGGCTCCCAACGCCGTCGTCGATCCCATCGACTGGGTCCTGCATCCGTTCACGGCCTACGAAAACGCGGCCGGTGAAGTGCTCTGGGTGACCGACACGGTGCCGCTGCTCGGGGTCCGCAACGGCGTGTCCGCATCGTTGGTGCACTCGATCGTTCCGTTCGAGGGGAACCCTCCCGGAGTCTTGACAGGTATGAACAATGACTGGACTTCGCCGCCGCAGGCCGATTGTGCCGGCTGGTCTTCGGACAGCGCGAACGCGCTTCATTCGGCCGGAATCCCCTGGATCGTCGATGCGGGCGGCTATCTCGACAACGGCGGTGTATCGCCGTGCAACCTGTTTTCGCGGGTCTACTGCGTCCACGAGCCTCTGAGTGCAACGCGGTGACGACCGTCACCGCGGTACGGCGGGATTCGCAAAAACCTGGGGCAGCGCATGAAGGTTCGGGGAATGCACGGCCATCGAAGGTGTGAGTCCACTCGACGCGCCGCGCATCGAGGGGCCCTCGGAGCACACCCCCATGCCCATGAACCGCATTGCCTTCTCCGTCCTCCTCACGCTTTCCCTCGCTGCCTGTGACAACGGCAGCAGCAGTGGCGAAGGCTCTGGCACCGATGGTGGCTCGTCGACCGGATCCGACAGCCCGACGACCGGCGAAACCCCGACGACCGGCGAAACCCCGACAACCGGCGAAGAGCCGACGACGGGCGAAGAGCCGACCACCGGCAAGGAGCCGACGACGGGTGAAGAGCCGACGACGGGAGAAGAGCCGACCACCGGTGAAGAGCCGACGACGGGCGACGAGTCGTCGAGCAGTTCGGGTGAAGGCGAGAGCAGCAGCTCGACCGGGGACGAAGGGAAAGGCATTGCCGACCTCGACATGACCCACCCCGACGTCATCGCCGACACCGAGGCCAGCATCTACACGGAGACGGTCAACTTCGGAGAGAACGCGTGCGCAGTGGTGGACGGCTGCCTCGTCGCGGGCGGTGAGCGTCGTCTGCTCCGCTTCGCCACCATCACCCCCAACGTCGGTGATGCGGACTTCTACGCCGGAAGCCCGGACAACAACCCGGAGCTCTTTGAGTTCAGCGAATGCCAAGGAACGCACGTGCTGGCGAACTACGCTCGCTACCGGCTGCTCGACGGCGACGGAAACGAAGTCGGCAACGGTCACAAGAGCGCGTTCGCGCTGATCGATCTCGTGCCGTTCTTCGACGACGCAGGCCCAGCACAGTACGGCTTCAACGGCGAGATGGGCATCAGCGTGGGCTGGTCCGACGTCTACGGCGCGGGCCTGGACTGCCAGTGGGTCGACATCACGGATGTCCCCTCCGGCGACTACACGCTCGAGCTCGACATCAACCCCGAGCAGGTCATCGATGAGCTGACCTTCGACAACAACATCCTGCAGCTGCCTGTGACGATCACCGATGAAGACTCTGGTGGCGGCGGCTCTGCTCCGAAGGACTGGACGTGTGACGGTGACTACTACGGCACCAACGACGGCTGCGACTGCGGCTGCGGCGTCGTCGACCCGGACTGCGCCGACGCGACGCCCGCTGCGTGCGAGTACTGTGGCGGCATCGGTTCGTGTACCGACGATGACTGCACCACGATCGACCCCGTCGACAACTCGCAGTGCGTCGAGGCATGAGCCACCGCGCTTCCGCATGGGCCACGGTGGCTGCCGTGGCCGCGGTCGCATTCGTGCCCGGCGAAGCTGCGGCTGCACCCACCGGTCCGGGCGAGCTCGTCAACGACCTCGTTCGCGCCGAAGAGTGCGAGTACTGCCACAGCTTCAACAACGCGCCGGATGTGGCCGAGGACCCGATGTACGCCCCGTACTTCACGTGGCGTGGGTCGATGATGGCCAACGCATCGCAGGACCCCGTGTTCTGGGCCGGCGTGGCGATCGCGAGTCAAGACGCTGAAGACCCGGCAGAGACCGAGGCTTGCGTCCGCTGCCACGCACCGCGTGCGTTCCTCGAAGGGCGCGGCGATGCGATCGCGGTCGACGAACTCTCCGACCGTGATGCGTTCGGGGTGGAGTGCGAGTTCTGCCATCGCATGGTCGAGGACGCACCGCCGGGCAACGCGATGTTCACCATCGATGACACGCTCGTGGGCGGGAACGTGCCCCGGCGCGGGCCATGGGGCTACGACGGTCCCGATGCCGAAACGCCACCGCCGCCCCACACGTGGATTCAAGACACGTTCGTGGGGTCGTCGGAAGCCTGCGGTACCTGCCACGACGTCACGACCGACCGAGAGCGCGTCGACGCCGACGGCAATGGGCTCGGCATCGGCTTTGGCGAGCAGCGCACCTACAGCGAGTGGGCGCAAAGCGACTTCGCGCAGCCTGGCGATGACTTTCGCTCGTGCCAGGACTGCCACATGCCAGCGGTCGACGACATGCCGGGTTGTCGCGACCACGTGGTGGAGCATCACCATGAGACCGGCGGGCGTCGGCACGACCTGCTCGGCGCCAACCGGTTCATGGTGGAGCTCATGGCCGAGGACGCGACCGTGCTGGATGGAGTCGCGTTCAACCATACGCTGCAGCAGATGGACGAGTTCGTCCGGACCTCGGCGTCCATCGACATCGAGGGGCCCGCGTCGGTCGACCTTTCTCAAGGTCTCGAGGGGCTCACGGTCACCGTGACGAACGAGACCGGTCACAAGCTGCCCACCGGATATTCCGAGGGGCGGGTGATGTGGCTCGAGGTCGTTGCTCGGCATGAGGATGAGGTGCTTGGAAGCTCCGGTCGGTGGGACCCCGCCGTCGGCGCTCCGTCCCCGGAGACCGACGCACAGCTGCGCCGGTACCAGGCGGTCGCCGAGGAATCCTCGAGCGGCGAAACGTTCCACCTGTTGCGAAACGACCGATGGCTCGAAGACACGCGCATTCCCCCGCGGGGGCTCACGCCCGACCTCGAGACCGATCCCGTCGGCGATCGCTACGCCTTGCTCGAGGACGGCACGTGGCCTCACTACGACGTAGTGGCGTACGCATTCGGTCCGACCGATGCGCTCGCCGGCGTCGAAACCGGTGACCTCACGGTCGATGTTCGGCTGCTGTACTTGATCAACACGCCGGACTACATCGACTTCCTCGCGGCCGAGAACGTCACCAATGACGCCGGCAACGACATCGCGCTTCGGTTCGACGACGCGGGGGGGGCGACCCCGGTGGTGCTGGCGGAAGCCTCGCTGAGCATTCCGGTCATGCCGGCTGCGTCCGGAGACAGCAGTTCGACGGGAGATCCGTCGGGAACGGCGGGCGAGGACACGACCTCGTCCACGACTGCGACGCCCGGCACGACGACGAGTGACGATCCGACCACGGCGTCAGGTTCGTCCAGCAGTACCGATGCCGCCGCTGATGGTGGCGACGGTGGAGGCGGGGACGGCTGCGGCTGTACCCAAGGAGAGCCGCACCATGCGGTCCTGTCGCTGGGTCTCTTCGGCCTGGCGCGACGACGGAGACGATGATGACGCACGCCAAGATCTGGATTCTGTCGGTGACCGCGAGCCTCGCACTGGGCTGCGGCGATGATGCAGATGCGCCCGCCGACGACCTCGGGTCCACCGGGGCTTCGCAGGATTCGACCGGCGGGGTCGAGCCGGGCACGACTTCGGAAGGCGAGGAGAGCTCGAGTTCATCGTCGACGGATGCCCAGGATGCATCGAGTGAGGAGAGCTCGAGTTCGGGCGCACCGGCGGCCGAGGTCACGCCGTGGACGTGGAACCTACCCTCGGGGTTCCCGATGCCCGAGGTGCCCGGGGACAACCCGATGACCGTCGAGGGCGTCGAGCTGGGGCGTCACCTTTTCTACGACGTCCGGCTCTCCGCGGATGAGAGCACGTCGTGCGGTACGTGCCATGAGCCGGCGCTGGCATTCACGGACGGCCGTGGACAGGCGGAGGGCCTCGACGGCGCCATCCATCCGCGTGGGTCGATGAGCCTCGCCAACGTGGCGTATGCCTCGACGCTGGCCTGGGGCGAGCCGGACCTGCTCGACCTCGAGACTCATGCGTTGGCACCGATCTTCGGAACCGAGCCCATCGTGGAGATGGGTCTGGAGGACGAAGCCGAACTGGTCGCGCGCCTCGAGGCGGAACCTCGCTATGCCGAGCTGTTTGCCGCCGCGTATCCCGACGACGCGATGCCGATCTCGCTGGAGAACACGACGAAGGCGCTCGCGTCGTTCCAGCGCACGCTGATCTCCGGCAATGCACCGTTCGACCGCTGGTTCTTCGATGGCGATGAGTCGGCGGTTTCCGACTCGGTCAAGCGTGGCTGGGACCTGTTCAACTTCCCCGGGGAGTGCACGTACTGCCACTTCAGCTTCAACTTCACCGACGCGACGTACTTCGTGGACGTCGGTCCGCGGCCTGTCGAGTTCCACAACACCGGCCTGTACAACGTCGACGGCGAAGGCTCGTATCCGGAGGGGAACGAGGGGTTGTTCAACGTGACGGGCAAGCCGGAGGACATGGGCAAGTTCAAGTCGCCCACGTTGCGCAACATCGCGGTCACTGCGCCCTACATGCACGATGGCAGCATCGAGACTCTCGAAGAAGTGATCGAGCACTATGGGGCCGGCGGTCGCGCGGACACGCCGCACGCCGACTTTCAGATGACTCAGTTCAATCTGAAACCGGACGAGATGGCCGACTTGGTCGCGTTCATGGAGGCACTCACCGACGAGAGCTTCCTGTCGAATCCGGACTTCACCAACCCCTGGGCCGAGGCCGAGTAGCGCAAACCCCAACCTCGCGCCGACCGCGTCCGAGCCCGCGTGTATGCTCGGGGCGTGACGCGGTACGCGTGGGCACTGGGGATCGTGGTGTGGCTCGGATGCGGGGCGGCCTCCGAGCAGTCGCCCGTCGATGCTTCTACGGGAGCCTCGACGAGCACCACTTCGACCACTCTCGATCCGAGTTCGTCGAGTACGAGCAGCACGAGCACTGCCGGCGGCACGAGTGTAGGGACGTCCAGCTCGAGCGGTGGCGCAGACGCGGGGTCTACGTCGAGCACGGGCAGCCCGAGCGCGTCGAGCAGCGGCGGGGACGCCAGCAGCACTGGCGTGTGGCCCGAGGGGTCTGCGGGCTGCGGACTCGACCCCGAAATCCCCGAGGACTTCTGGGTGCTGCAGGAGACCGAGGCGGACGGCGTCGCGCGGGACTACTACGTGCGGTTGCCCGAAAACTACAAGCGGAACCGACCCTACCCGGTCATCTATCAGTTTCACGGGTGCTTCAGCGGGGACAACCGGTGGCAGAACAACCATCCGATCCACGCGGCAGCAGGCCGCGATGCGATCGTCGTACGAGGCGTTGCGATCGAAGATTGTTGGGACTTCTCCGGGCAGGGGTCGGCCGTGGCGTTGTTCGACGTGATGGTCGAGGAGGTCGAGAGCCGTTTCTGTGCCGATGATGCCCGCCGGTTTGCGTCGGGCTACAGCTCCGGTGCATTCGTTTCTCATCAGCTTTCCTGCCGACGTGGCGACATGCTGCGTGGCGTCGCGACGCTCGGTGGTGGCGTCCTCGGGACGGACTGTACGGGGCAGACCGCTGCGTACGTGGTGCACGACGTCGGCGATCCTGTCGTGCCGATCGTGCATGGTCGCAACGGTCGAAACGGCAACCTCGAGCGGAACGCCTGCGAGCTGTCCACGCTGCCGTTCGATCCGGACCCGTGTGTGGAGTATGAGGGCTGCGATCCGGGGTTCGACGTCGTTTGGTGTCAGACCGAAGGCTTCGGTCACGGTCGTCGGGACGATTACGCCGCGCCGGCGTTTTGGGCGTTCTTCGACGCGCTCGAGCCACTACGGTGAACGAACTCAGCCGTTGCCGGTGACGGTGAGCGACCAGGCCGCATCGGGCACGCACGCAGCGTCCTTTTGGAAGACCTCGACCGCGATGAAGGCTCCGTCGTTGGCATTGTTCGCAAAGGCGCCCTCACCCCAGTCGAACGCGACCGCGTCCGGACCCGCCGACTGCACGCTCGACTTCAGCTCTCCCCCGCAGCCCGTCGTGCCGCCAGCGGCGCCGAGGTACGCGTTGAGGTCCCAATCGCCCGCGTTGCTGTCGAGGCGAAGCGTGACCGACAGTTCTTCGCCGATGACGTTGTTGTTGTTCTCGCTGACCTGAACCTCGAGCCAGATGGGCTCGTCGCCCATCTCTACCAGCGGGGCGGAGGGTTCGTCGCCGGCCACACCACCGATGGGTTCAGCGCCAATGCACGTATTGACGAGTTCGCAGCTGGGCGCATCGCTCGACGTGGAGGCGTCGGCGGACCCGCTGGAGCTCGCGTCGGGCTCAGTGCCTGTGGTCGTGTCCTCGACCTCTCCGCCGCTGCTGCTGGAGCTCGTTGTGTCTTCGTCGGCATCGGTGGCGGGCGCTGGGGGATCGATGCCGGTCGTCAGCGGACCGTCCGGAGGTCCCGCCGTGCTGGAGTCGCCTGCCGTCGCGGTGAGCCCCGTGATTCCGGGGGGTGGAGGTCCTTCGCCGCCGGCGCACGCGAACGAGCCTGCCGCAAGCAGGGCGAGCGACGCCACGCGAACCATGCAACGAGTGTAACAGCTCGCTACTTCGCCTCGAGGCGCGCCTTGAGCGAACCGTCGGCGATCGCTGCCCGCACGTCATCGTTGCCGCCCACGAGTGCACCGCGAACGAAGACCTGCGGAAAGGTGGGCCATCCGCTCCACATTTTGATCGCGAGCCGCTCCTTCCAGGCCGAGAAGTAGCTGCCGTACTCGAGGTAGGTGAATGCGATGCCGGCTTCGTCAAGCGCGTTTCGTGCCTTGCGGACGAAGGGATTCTGCGACATGCCCACGACCACCACGTCGTCGCGTTTCACGGCCGTGGCAACGGTCTCGAGCACGTCACGGTGAAACGAGTCGACCGTGCGCTGAATGGGGTCGGCGTAAGCGTCGGAGTCGAGCGTCATGCGAGCCATCGGGCGCCGTGTAGCACGTATGGTCGAGAACGACGACGGTTTCGTTGCGACGGCGCGTAGAACTCAGCGTACCGGCCGTTTCCGTTGCCTGGTGGTCGTCTTCTCTTTTTGGAGGCGGTCTTCTTTCGCTGACGCGGGGTGGGTTTGACGTCTCGGGCTTCGAGTTGTGCGATCGCCTTGGCGATCCGTCGTGCGCGGGTCGTGTCGTTGCTCGTGTCGTAGGCGCTGTAGAGGACCGAGTACCGCGTGGCGCCATCGAGCTCGTCGAAGGCTGCCTTCGCTCGAGGACAGCGTCCGAGCGCTGCCGCCAGCATCGGGTGCACGCCGATCGTGGATGCCGAGGGGTACGCACGGTCCCATCGGCCGTCGGCCTTTGCCGCCTCCACCTGCGCGAGTCCGGCGGGGTGCATCGCCTCCTCGGCGAGCAGGCGCTCGGCAATCTCTCGATTGATCTTCGACCACTTGCTACGGGGTCGCCTCGGGGTGAATCGCAGAAGGTAGAACCGCTCGTCGAGCCCGTTGATCAGGCCATCGATCCAGCCGTGAACGATCGCCTCTTCGCGTGCGTCTTCGTAGGTCACCGTGGGTACGCCGCTGGCCTTCTTCGCGAACTTGAGCCAGATGCCCGGGCTCTTTGCGTGGTTGGTACGCAGCCAGGTCCGAAACTTGGCCCGCGTCGAGAATGGGTGCACCGCGAGTCCTTTGTGCTCCTTCACCACCGGAGTTTACGGCGTCCGGCTGGGTGCTATGGTCCCGGGTCGCGATGTCGATGCTCGGTTGGCTCGCCGCGCTCAGTCTTGGGCTGGGGCCGGTTCAGGTACGCTTGCAGGCTCCGCCACAGTGCCCGAGCGAATCGGTGGTCGAGGCCGACATCGAAAGTCTGCTCGGGGAGCAGCGGGTCGTGGACGTCGAGGTCCGTGTGGAACCTCAGGGGGACGAGGTCGTGGCGACGGTGGAGTATCAGGTCGGTGCGTCCGTCCAGGTGCGGACCATTCCCGGTCCGAGCTGTGATGCGGTGCTCGACGCGGTGGCGGTCGTCGTCGCGGTTGGTATCGACCCGCTGGAGGTTCAGCGCGCGGTCGCGCCATCACTGCCTCCCCCGGCGCAGGCCGTCGAGCGGCCCACGCCTCCGCCGGCGCTGCCGTCCGTGCTGGAGCCGGCCAGCCCGCGTGCGCAAGCGAAGCCTGCCGCGGAGGAGCCGGCTGCAGCCTCTGGTCCTCGGCGCGCACACGTCCTGGACGGGTTTGCGCGTGCTGGGGTGGCGAGTGGGTTGGTCCTGGGCGCTGCTGGGTGGGTCGGAGGCGGGCTGGGCTGGTCCATGGGTGCTGGGCGCGTCGAAGCGTGGGGTCGCCATCAGTTTGGGCGCCGCGTCGATCAGCCGAGCGCTCCAGAGGCGGGTGCCGATGTGGCGCTCTCTTCGGGTGCGCTTGCGGCGTGCTGGACGCCCTCGCTCGGTCGGTTCACGATCGGAGCGTGTGGTGGAATGGAGGCTGGGGCGGTTGTAGGCCGTGGGCGGGGCCTCGAATCCCCGTTGGTCGCGCGCGATCTTTGGCTGGCTGCGGTTCCGGGGCTTCGCGTCGGCTGGACCGTGCATCCCCGGGTTCGGCTCGGCGCGCTGGTGGATGTGCCGGTTTCGCTCCGGCGCCCTCGCTTCTCGATCGACGACTTCGACGTACCCCTGATGCAAGTCGGCGCTGCGGGGGTTTTCGCAGGGCTTTCCGTCGCTGTCGTTTTTTTCGACGAATCTGCGATGGGCCGGAGATGAGGGGGTAACGCCGTGCCCGCGTCCGACCACGACTTCTCGGCCCTTTACGCCGAACATCTCGACTTCGTTTGGCGAAACCTGCGCGCACTCGGCGTGCCGGCCTCCGACGTCGAGGATGCGACGCAGGACACGTTCGTCGTGGCATACCGTCGCCGCGACGACTTTCACGAGGGCGCATCGATGCGGGGCTGGCTGTACGGGATCGCGCGGCGCGTCGCGTACCGGCAGCGCCGAGGTGGTGGTCGTCGGCAGCGGCTCGCCGACGCCGTCGCGCGCGAGCCCCAGGTATCGCCATCGCTCGAGGAGGCGGTCGCTATCCGGGCAGCTTGGGCGGAGGCGATGAGCGTGCTCGATTCGCTGCCGGCCCTGCAGCGCGAGGCGTACTGGCTCACCGAGATCGAGGGGCTGACCGCAGCTGCGGCCGGCGCAGCGCTGGGCGTCAGTGGCAACACGGTCAGTTCGCGCCTTCGTGCCGCACGGCAGGCCCTCGACCGCAATGCGGCGGTTCGGCAAGCACGGGCCGAGGGGGCCCTCCGTCGCGCCGCCCGAAGCCACATCGAACCTTCCGCCTCACAACGTCGCCGTGCGTCCGCCGCGATTGTGGCGCAGCTGGCAGCGCCCGTGCTCCCGCTCGTGGGCGCCGCCAAGCTGGCCCTGGCCGGCGTGGCCGCGGCGGTCGTCGTCGGCGGTGGCGCGCTGGTCGCGACGGCGGATGACTCGTCAGCGCCGCCAACTGCGGTGGCCGACTCGACCCAGGGTCCGATGTCTCGGGCCGCCGCGTCTGTCCACGGGCCTTCGCCAGCGCCGCCGAGCCCAGAGCCGACCCTCCGCGTCCCCGAGGGCGAAGCGAGGGCACCGGCCGCGCTCGACCCCGTCGCTCGCGCGGCACCACCGGACCCAGGGACACGATCGGGGGGGCCATCGGCACGCGAGTCCGGAAAGTCGACGCAGGTGCGCAGCCTTGCGCCGCAGCCAGGCGACGCAGGCCCCACCCAGACGCAGGCGGACCGAACCGAAGCGCGGACGGACCCAGGGTCCGATCTGGTCGAGGAGGCGCGGTGGGTGCGGTCGCTGAAGGGCACGCTGCAGCGCGACCCCACGGCTGCGCTGGACATGTCCACGACGTACGGCCGTCGCTTTCCCGACGGGGTGCTCGACATCGAGGTTGCTGCGCTTCGGGTGCAGGCGCTGTGTCGGCTGGGACGGCAGGCAACGGCCGAGCGAGCCGCGGCGACGCTCCCGCCCGGACACGCGTGGTCGCAGCTTCGGCTCGATCAATGCGTTGTCGAAAAAAATCCGACGAAAGTCGGAACGTCCGGAGAAGGGCAGGGCATATGACGCTTCGATTTGAATCTCTTGGCTTGTCACTCTTGCTCGCGTGCCCGCTCATCGCGTGTGACCCCGGTGGCAACTCGGTGGGGGCGACGGCGACGACGACGGGGACCGGTTCGGGCTCCACGTCCGGCGGCGCACCCGCGGACGAGGAAACCGGCGACGAGCCTCCGGCTACGGGGACTTCGACGGGTGGTGAACCCGATGGTTCGACCGGTTTTTTTCCGTCTGACGGCGAGTGCGAGCAGACCGCCACGGTCGTTGGGCTCGAAGACGCAAACGTCACCGACCGTACCGCCCAGCAGGTTCTCGACGTTGCGCTCGGTGAGTACGCAGGCGGGATGGAGTGGTTCGCCGAGGGACCCGTGCAGTACCAGGGCGACCTCGGACCATCGGGGGCGACCGTAGAGCTCTCGTACGCCGGCGGTGAGGCGCGCAGCGTGGAGGGCGTGTTGGTGGAAGCCTGCGAGCATGACGGCCCGTGCCCCTGCCCATCGTTGCTCGAGATCGACGCAGGGATGCGCATCACGACCGAGGACGGCACAATCGACGAGACGTACGCGGTGGTCTTGACGTACTCCGAGGGAGACGACAGCGGCTTCAATCCCTCGGGGATCACCATTCGCCACCCCTTCGATCCCGACGCGAGCGGAGGTTCGCTCTCGACGGGGGACTTCTCGGTCGATGAAGCGTTCGAGATCACGGAACTCTCGTTCGACCTCGGCGTGGACAACGCGGGGGTGCTCGGCGGGTCGATCTTCGTCGAAGTCGAGGGGATGGGATCCATCGGTGCTGGTCCAATCGCACGCTTCAGCACGGTGAGCTCGGCCGAGGCGTGCGTGGCTCTCCCCGGTGGGGTCAACTGTCAGCTTGCCGGATGCACCGAGGTCGCAGGGCGCCCGGTGTCCGGGCGCGCACCCGAGATGTGCTCGTGCGACCCCCCGCAGCAGTACTGCGTGCCCGGCGAGCGCGTCGGCGGCGAGGCGGGGAGGCGCTACACCCGCGCGGTCGGGCCGGACTCAGACCCCTTCGACGAGGTGGTGCAGTTCGGTGTCTCGACCGACCTCGGGGGAGACTGGCGAGCGTGTGCGGACGCTCCCGACGTCGCGCTCTGCGGCTGCACGGGCTCCTGCGAGTAGCGCGAGGGGGGGCGGTGAAGGGGGGCGTACGCGGTCGTGCGCCCCTTCTTCAGGCCTTCGGCACGCGCACCGGCTGCAGCGGCGCGTGAATGACTTCGCGCCAGATGTCTCCGAATGGGCCCGCTGCGTTGAGCTGCGCCAAGATCGCATTGAGACCCCACTGCAGTCG
>CAYSPB010000023.1:32373-35186 GCA_964432695.1 uncultured Nannocystaceae bacterium | reverse complement strand
GTTTGAACTGCAGGGCGATGGCTACACCATGGCACCGCTGATGGGGGTCGCCCGCAAACGCTAGCCGTCCAGAACGCCCGGATCATACTGCATCACCGAGGCGACGTTGCCCTCGGGGTCGTAGAACTGCACGACGCGTCCGACGCTGGGGATGGTGAGTGGTTCGGCGTTCACGGTGCCGCCGGCATTGCGAATGGCGGAGATCATCGCCTCGATATCTTCGACGGCAATCGTGCAGGTAAAGGCTCGGACGCCCCTTCCGGTCAGCGGGACTTGCCGCTGCTCGAGCGCCCCCCGGACGTCCCCTTCACCCGTGAAGATCTGAAAGAAGTTGGGGGGTCCCCACGGCTCGAACCGCCAGCCGAAGACGGTCTCGTAGAATGTCTTCGCGCGCGCAACATCATCGGCGTGGATCGCAAAGTGGACAACGGGATTGGGCATGGGCCCACGATGCCACGGCTTAACGCTGGTTGATCACTTGACCGATGTAGCGGCCCACGGCTTCGCTGCCCGCAGGCGCGGGGTGGACGAGGTCGTCGTCGCCGTACTCAGGGTTGTCCTCCCATCGCATCACTGCTGCGGGAGCATGATCGCTGCGAACGCCGAGAACGCATCCATCGCGTCGGTGTTCGGGTTGATCATCGAGCACGCGTCGCCGGGCTGCATGCAGTAGTTGTACTCGATCGCGAACACCCACGGCTCGGTGGTGAACTCGGGGTCGAGCATGTCTTCGGCGGCGGTGAGCGGCTGCACGAGCACCGCGTTGCCGCCGTCATCTTCGAGCTCGCCCAGTCCGGTCACCGAGGAGGGACTGAAGCCCGCGTTGAGGACGTCGAACGCGAGCGAGAAGCCGCAGTCGGCGAAGGGGCACGCGGCGGAGGGGCGAATGCGGAGCGTCGGGCTCTCGTCCTCGAGCGAGACCCCAGCGGCCGGGTCGAACGATTTGGCAAGCACCGGTGAGGGGGCGAAGTCGACCGAGTAGCCCCCGATCAAGCTCTGCTCCTGGATGGCGCAAAACGGCACGGCAATGCTCTCCCCGTCCCGCTCGACGTCGACGATCTGTGCCCAGCCGCCAATGCGGTCTTCGTTGATGCTGCCCTGGAACGCACAGTCGGGCCGGACGCTGAGGCCGTCGGGCATACGGCCGTCGTTCGGGCCTTCGCGCGGGGTGCATGAGAGCGCAAAGCCGCAGTCGTCGATGAAGTCGGTGATCTCGTTCTGTCCGAACTGCACGCAGGGTGCATCGCCGAGTTCGAGCACGAGGTCGGGGCACGCGGGGCCGGTCGAGCTGCTCTCATCGGCGGCGGTCGTCCCGGACGTGCTCGAAGAGCTCGAGCCGCCGTCGGTGTCGGCGGTCGCGTCGTCGGTGCACCCGGAGGCGGACAGCAGCAAACAGCTCCACAGAGTGACCCGGAAATGACGCATCGCGCGGCAGCATCGCAAACGCCGACTCGCGCGTCACGTGCGATCGGCGGGGGGGCGGAGCCTGAACTTCATCTCGCCGCTGGGCTGCAGCCCGAGTGCGTGCCAGCCACGTCGTTGGTACAGCCGCTCAGCCCGGGTGCCAGGGGCGGTGACGAGCCAGATCTCGGTGACTCCCTGGTCGAACATCCACGCTTCGACGCGGTCCATCAGCCCGCTCCCGATGCCGCGACCTTCGTACCCTCGGTCGACGAAGAGCGCCCAAACATCACCCTGGACGGTGCGGCCGCACGAGAACCCGACCACGGCTCCGTCAGCCTCGCACACCCACGCACGTCCGTCCCGGAACATCGCCTGCCGATAGTCCTCCGCGTCGATCACTGTGCTGATCAACGCGTTCTCTCGGACCCCGTTGCGAATCGTCATCATCGCCGGAATGTCGGCGTCTCTCGCGGGCCGATACGTTGGCGCGAACACCTCGAGAGCCTACCGCTTTACCTCTGCAGGTATGTGCCGCAGAAGGGGCGCGGGGGTAGGTCTTCGACATGCGAGGTGTTCGTCTGCTGCTGGGTCCCGCCTGGGTCGTTCTGCTCGTTTACACCGTGCTCGTCGTCGCCGAGCATGGATTCAGCGTGTACGGAGACGGCGCAACCGTACTCGCCTCGATGGCGTGGCCGGGGCAGTTCACGGTGGACCTGTAGTGTTTCATCCTCGCGGCGGCTGGCTGGGCCGGATGGCGTCACCGGTGGAGCGCAGGCGGTTGGGTGGCGGTCCTCGGCATGTTGGTCGGCGGGTTCTTGTTCTTCGCCCCGTACGTTCTCGTGGCAGCGGCCCGCGCGGGAACGGTACGTGGCTTGTTGCTGGGCAGGAACCGAAGCTAGCGCGAACTTCCCAGCGGCGCGGCCGTACTCCGAAGTGTGCTCCTTCGGTTGGACTCGCCGTTGCTGTCGGGGCGAGTCTGTCAGGGCTGCTCGCCGAAGGTGGGACGCGTCGAACCTTCGGTCAAGCGTTCGAGCGACTGGGTTCACAACGACCGCGTCACCGTCGTGGTGGTGCCTTCGACCCCGACGGACGGTGGGGGAACAGGACAAAAAGCGCAGTGAACCGCATGCGAAGTCCATGGCATCGAAGCGACGTCGGCGGCTGAATCTGTTCCGGCGCGGTGCTTTCGACCCTGTGTAAGGCGGTGCAAAACCTGGCGTTGACCGAGCAATGTTGCAGCGATTGATTTGGACAATGGTACTCGTCGTGACTGGATGTGGCCCGAGCGTGTCCCCAAGTCGCGATACCGACTCTACGACCGGAGAAGCGACGTCCGACGGCAGCAGCTCCGCTGCTGTACCCTCAACCGGCAGTGGTGGGTTGCCGACCGGTCCCTCCGGTACGGCCAC
>CAYSPB010000023.1:0-32273 GCA_964432695.1 uncultured Nannocystaceae bacterium | reverse complement strand
GGCCACGACCTCCGGGGCCGCTACATCGTCGACGACGACCGGTCCATCCACCTCCGGCGAATTGCCGACGACCGGTCCGACCTCCGGCTCGGAGTCTTCGTCGTCGGGAGAATCGAGCGAATCGGGGGGAGAGCCCGAGCCTCCCGATTATGGGCCCTGCGATGAAGGGCAGTGCCCAAGCGAGCAAACCTGCGCCAACGCGATTGATGGCACGGGTAACGTGTGTGTATCTCCATGCGGTGTGGGAGCACGCTGTGCTGCCCCGACCTCAGGTGACGTGAACCCGTCGTGCGTTCCAACCGGGGGCGGTGGCGCAGGCCTTTGCGCACTCCCCTGCAATGTGGTGACGTCGATGTGCCCGGACGGAATGGACTGCTCTCCGCTCGACCCCGACGGAAGCTCTCCGATGGGTCTGTGCGTTTGGCCATTCGGGCGCTAGCACGGAGAGACGACACGTGCGTATCCGATGACGCCCTGCACGCCCGATCCGTCCAAGAAGCGGAGGGCCTCGATCTGCTCGAGCGGCGACCCTCCGTCGTCGCGTGCAGTTCAGCGAGGCCCGGTACAGCCAGTTTTCCAACCGGCTCTATGGTCGGGCTTTTTCACATGAAAACAATGACTTAGAAGAAAACGAGAAAAAAGTCCGGTCGGGTGTCGATTGGAGCCCGGTCGCGGCGTCAGGCCCTCGAAAGCACCGAACCATGACGCTTCCAACCTCCCTCCTCGTCGGCGCCGGCGGTCTCGCGACCCTGGGCCTCCTTCCTTTCGCCTTCTCCCGCCACGTCCACGTCGAGCGCTCGGCCGTGCTCGATGCATCGCCCTCGGACGTGCTCGCGCTCGCGGCCAGCAACGCTGGCTACCAGCGCTTCAACCCCTACTGCGACGTCGACCCGAACCTGAAGATCGAGCTGTTCGGGCCCGACGCGGGCGTGGGCTCTGGCTTTCGCTTCGAAGGCAAAGACGGGCGCGGCACGCAGACGGTGGCCGCGGTCGAAGACGACGCCGTCACCTACGCCATCGATCTCGGAACGATGGGCACGCCCACGCAGCGCGTGACGGTGGAGCCGGTCGCCGGGGGTACGCGCGTCACCTGGAGCATGTACGCCGACCTCGGCCGCAACCCTATCGCCCGCGTATTTGGTCTGTTCATGGACCGCATGATGGGCACGATTTTCGAGAGGGGCCTTCGCAATCTGGGCACCGCCACCTCGACCGCAACCGCAACCGCAGCCTGATAAAACTGGAGACCGAACCGATGCGCTACACCTTCCTCCTCTACTCCTCCGAGTCCGACTTCGCCGACGTCACCCCCGAGCAAATGGAAGCCGAGAAGGCCGTCTATGGGGAGTACATCGGCGCGCTGCAAGCCGCCGGCGTCTTCGTCGACACCGACTGGCTGCAGCCCACGCCCACGGCCACCACCATCACCCTTCGCGACGGTGAGCGCCGCGTGCAGGACGGGCCGTTCGCAGACACGAAGGAGCAGCTGGGCGGCTACTTCGTGGTCGACGTGCCCAACCTCGACGCCGCGCTCGCATGGGCCGAGAAGTGTCCCGCGGCCAAGCACGGCCTGGTGGAAATCCGACCCTCTGCGATGGGCGGCGGGTGACCCCATGGGGGGTGAAGTCGCGGGCGGCTGCGGTCGCTCGCGACGCCTACGGTCGGCTGCTCGCGCAGCTGAGCGCCCGTACGGGCGACATCGGTGGCGCCGAAGATGCGCTGGCCGATGCCTTTGCGCGTGCGCTGCAGCGGTGGCCGGCCGACGGCATTCCCGACAACCCCGAGGCCTGGCTCTTCACCGTGGCGCGCAACCGACAGCGAGATCACCAGCGTGCCCATCAGCGCCGACCCTCGGTCGCGCTGGACGACGTCGTGCTGCCCGATGAAGATACGGACGACCGCGACGCGAGACTCGGGCTGCTGTTCGTGTGTGCCCACCCGGCGATCAGTGCATCCATTCGCGCGCCGATGATGCTGCAGACGGTGTTGGGGCTCGAAGCCACCGACGTGGCCACCGCATTCTTAGTCTCGCCCACCGCGATGGCGCAGCGACTCGTTCGGGCCAAGCGCAAGATTCGAGACGCGGCGATCCCGTTCGACGTTCCCGACGAGAGCGAGCTCCCGGCACGACTCGACGCGGTGCTCGAGGCGATCTACGGCGCGTATGCGCTGGACTGGTTCGAGCCTCGTCCAACGCGTGAGGACGGCCCGCTGCGCGAGGAGGCCGTGTACCTGGCCCAGCTCGTGGTGCAGTCGTTGCCCAACGAGCCCGAGGCACTGGCACTGCTCGCGCTGCTGTCGTTCTCGGAGTCCCGCCGGGCGGCTCGCTTCGATGAGGGCGGCGCGTTCGTGCCGCTCGCGCAGCAGGACCCCGCACGCTGGGACCGAACCGCAATCAGGGCCGGTGAGTCGCTGCTTCGCCGCGCGCAGGGGTGCGGTCGCCTCGGGCGGTTCCAACTCGAAGCCGCGATTCAGTCGGCCCACTGCTCCCGGCGCGGCGGTGTTCGCCCGCCCTGGGTTGCGATCGCGCAGCTCTACGCCGGCCTGCTGCAGCTCGCGCCCACGGTGGGGGCGGCCGTTGCCCACGCTGCTGCGGTGGGGGAGGCGCACGGGGCCGAGGCAGGCCTGCGTGCGCTGGCCACCGTCGACGCCGAGGCCGTCGTTCGCTTCCAGCCCGCCTGGGCCACGCGCGCGCACCTGCTGGCCGAAGCGGGTCGAATCGCGGACGCCGAGGTGGCCTATGCCCAGGCCATCGCGCTCACGACCGACCTGCCGATCCGCCGCTATCTCGAAGGCCGTCGCGCCGAGCTGAAGACCTGAGGACGGCGTGGTCCTCTCTCGACCTCGATTGCGCTATGTGCAGGTGGCGTCGGTCCGAGGTAATCCATGGTCTGCACAATCCAGCTGGCCGCGCTTCTCAGGATGCGCCATTGTTAATAGGCGTCGAATGCGGGGCATTCGACCGGTCGGCCGGGGGCTTGTGTTGACAACTCGCGGATGAGCAACAGACCGTAAACGATTCTGCGAACACGGGAATCCTCGCTGTCCGATGCGCTCGGGCCTTGGTAGATCCCGAGGCGCTTGACGGTTGTCGTGTCGGAGACCGACGCCGTCACGTGCATGGAGACTGATATGCGACCCATCTACAGTGCCCCCGCCCTCCTCGTCCTCCCCCTGCTCGTCGTCGCTGCGTGCGACGGCGGACAGCCCGAAGCGACGATCGACCTCGAAACCCGCAGCGGCGCCGCTTCCACGCGGGGCTTCGCCATCGAAAGCAACCTGGATGCGATCTTCCCCCTTGGAGACATCTGCGTACTGCATACGCTGCGAGAGAACCCCGCTCCCGGTGAGAATCCCTGGGCCGCCCTGGTCGTCTCGTTCGACAACGACGAACCCCCGTACTGTCAGCAGCTCACCCCGTTTCTTTCGGGCGACGACCGCCTGCTCGAGTGGGACCTCAGCGATGCAACCCCGATCACCGACCTCGATGTGCTACAGAACCTTTCGGAGACCTACGATCAAGCCAGTGGTCGAAACGTCGACTACTACACGCTGACCGGGCCGCTCACCGAGTGGTTGTGGGGCGCGACCTATGACAACGGCGGAACCGGGACATTCACAGGGCTTGGCGATGTGTGTGTGGTCTTCGTCGAGACCGATGCGGGGGATACGATCGGGCTGGTCGAGACCCAAGACGTCAGCGCCGAATGCCCCGACATCGGCCCGTTCATCGCGGGCGAGCACACGGTGCAGATCCGGGCCCAGGACACCGCACCGCTGGGGAACCCCACGGCGGAGCAAGAGATCACTGCAGCGCTCTATGGTGCCGGCGCGGTGGTCGACTACCGCGTCGTCAACGCTCCACTGCAGCTCCTGTACGGGACGATGCTCGGGGACACGGTCGACGGTGTGACCTTCACCGACGAGCAAGCCCGTTCGGCGCTCGAGCTGGTCAATGAGGCGAGCTTCGAGTTCCTCGACGACGTGGTCCCGCTGCACGTCTGGGCCGCGACCAGCATCGTGAACAATCGCCCGATCGCGAACCTGTCCGATCTCGCGGCGCAGTGGTGGGTCGGGCCCAGCGCCCTGACCCGCTTGCGTGACTTCGAGTGCCCCTCCGGCACCGTCTTCGAAGATGGCGACTGCGTCGACTCCGGGCTGCTTCCGTTCGGAGCCGACTGCCTGGCGGAGGGGGGCCAGGGCTGCGAGAGCGGCCTGTGCACCACGACGTGGGACGGCTACTTCTGCTACTACACCTCCTGCACGGCGACCTGCGAGACGCACGAAGACTGCGAAGA
This sequence comes from uncultured Nannocystaceae bacterium, assembly GCA_964432695.1. Classification (GTDB taxonomy): domain Bacteria; phylum Myxococcota_A; class Polyangia; order Nannocystales; family Nannocystaceae; genus CAJXVA01. The sequence goes on along the minus strand of CAYSPB010000023.1, from coordinate 27,975 downwards.
ACAGGCGATCGCGGCCGGCCTCGCACCCCAGGACGTGCAGGGGAACATGTGGTGTTCCACCACCGGCGTCTGCTCGACCCAGCTGCTGCTCGGGGGCGAGAGCTGCGAATGACGAGCGAGCAGCCCGTGGTGCAACCCATCACGGCGCCTCGCTCGTCTTCTCCGTCCCCTGCGGGTGTCGTACCGCCGGTTCTCGAGCCACGGCGGGTTTCGGGGCCAACGGAGGCATTCATGCAGGGGGCGGCTCCAACCTAGGCGCGGCGACGTCAGCGCGGGCGCATCGCGTCCACGATGCAGCGCCGCAACCATGTGCTTGCGGGATCCGTGTCGTGCTTGGTGTGCCAGTACAAGTGGAGCTGGGCCTTGGGGAGTTCGAACGGTGGTTTCCAGCGCCGCATCCGGGTGAAGCCTGGGATGTTCCGGCCCAGGCGGCTCGGTACGGTGAGCAGATGGTCACTCGCGGCGACGATCGAAAGGGCCGAGGCGTAGGTTTGGCAGCGCACGGCGACGCGCCGCTGTAGGCTCAGCTCGATCAGGGCGCGGTCTTCGAGCACCAGTCCCGTGGGGCGGCGGGAGACGGCGACGTGGGAGGCAGCGAGATACTGGCGGATCGTTGGGGCGCGACGCAGGGGGTGGTCCGGCCGGGCGACGACGGAGAAGCCGTCCTCGAAGAGCGGCTCCTGCTTGACCGGCTCGCGCATCGGCATGGCGACGTCGATCGCGGCATCGAGGCGGCCGGCCGAGAGTAGGTGGGCGAGCTGGCCGCGGTCGAAGGACACGCTGGAGAGCGTGATGCTCGGCGCGTCTCGCAACATCCGTGTCTGCAGGGAGGGCATGAACGCCATCTCGACGGCCTCGGGCATGCCGATGCGAAACGGCTGCTCGCTGGTGCTCGGCTCGAAGGTGCCCCACTGCTGAAGCAGGCGGCGCAGGGCGGCGAGCTCGTCGAGCAGCGCGGGGGCGTTGCGGGCACAGACGGCGGTGGGAACCATGCGGCGCCCTCTTCGCTCGAAGAGGGGATCGCCCAGATGGTCCCGCAGCCGCCGCAGCGCGTGGCTGACCGCCGACGGCGTCACCGAGAGGGTATCGGCGGCCTGCGTCAGGTTCTGCTCTCGATAGACGGCCTCAAAGACCATCAGCAGGTTCAGATCCATTGCCGCTCTGTACTCTGAACGAGATTCATCGAGATGTCTGAAGAAATATCACTTCCTTCATCCGCAAAAGCGTCCAATCGTAGGGGCGCCCATGGACTTCACACCCAGCCCCAAGACGCAGGACTTTCAGCAGCGGGTCGAGGCGTTCCTCTCGACTCACGTGGCACCGGCGGCCGCCGAGATCCGGGCGCAGACGCGGGCGCTCAACGAGGGCGCGGACTGGACGCGGTGGAAAGTCGTGCCTCAGATTGAAGCGCTCAAGACGAGAGCGCGGGCGGAGGGGTTGTGGAACTTGTTCCTGCCCGACGAGCGGCTCGGTGCCGGGCTGACCACGCTGGAGTATGCACCGCTCGCGGCGATGATGGGCAAGTACGAGTTCGCCCCGGAGATTTTCAACTGCAACGCTCCCGACACGGGGAACATGGAGGTGCTCTACCACTTCGGAAGCGAGTGGCAGAAGCAGACCTGGCTGACGCCCCTGCTCGCGGGGAAGATTCGCTCCGCGTTCTGCATGACCGAGCCCGAGGTCGCCTCGTCGGACGCGACGAACATGCGGGCGAGCATCACCGAGGACGGGGACGAACTCGTGCTCAACGGCACGAAGTGGTGGTCGACGGGTATCGGCCATCCGAACTGCAAGGTGGTGATCTTCATGGGCCTGTCGAACCCTGACGGGGAGCGGCACCGACGGCACAGCATGGTGCTGGTGCCGATCGACGCGCCGGGGGTTCGCATCACGCGGATGCTGACCGTCCATGGGGAATACGACGCACCGTTCGGCCACGGCGAGATCGTGTTCGACAACGTGCGGGTGCCGAAGTCGCACCTCATCCTCGGGCTGGGGGAGGGCTTCCGCATCGCACAGGGGCGCTTGGGCCCTGGCCGGATTCACCACTGCATGCGGGCGATCGGGGCCGCCGAGGAAGCGCTGCGGCTGATGATCGAGCGCGGCATGGCCCGCAAGGCGTTCGGGCAGCGCCTGCTCGAGCTGGGCGGCAACATGGAGCGGGTGGCCGAAGCCCGCATGGCGATCGACCAGGCGCGGCTGCTCACCCTTTACGCCGCGTGGAAGATCGACGCGGTCGGCGTGCGCCAGGCGATGACCGAGATCTCCGCCATCAAGGTCGTGGCGCCGAACGTGCTGCAGACGGTGGTCGACATGGCGATTCAAATCCACGGGGGCGCGGGCGTCAGCGACGACACGCCGCTGGCGGGCATGCATGCGATCGCCCGGGCGCTGCGGCTGGCGGACGGTCCCGACGAAGTGCATCGCGCGATGGTGGCTCGCACCGAACTTCGCAAGTACAGCCGGCGGGAGCGCGCGTGACCGCCTATCGACGGGTGTTCATCACCGGCGGTGCGTCCGGACTGGGCGCCGCGTTCGCCCGGCATCTCGCCGCGTCGGGGGCACGCGTCTGCGTGGGCGACATCGACGCTGATGCCGGGGCGGCAGTCGCCCAAGAACTCGGGGAGCACGCACACTTTCTGCGCTGCAACGTCACCGAAGAGTCCGACCTCGAAGCAGCTGCGCAGTGGCTGAAGACGGAGTGGGGCGGGGTGGACCTGCTGGTGAACAACGCCGGGGTGGCGCAGATGGGGGCCATCACCGACTCCTCCGAAGCCGACTGGCGCTGGGCGGTGGAGATCAACCTGCTGGGCGTGGCGCGGGGCTGCCGAACGTTCGTGCCGATGATGAAGGCGCAGCGATCGGGCACGATCCTCAACATCGCTTCGATGGCCGGCCTCGTGCACCTTCCCGACGCCGGGGCCTACAACGCGACGAAGGCCGCGGTCGTCGCGTTGACCGAGACCCTCGAGCTGGAGCTCGCGGGCGATGGCATTCGCGCCGCGGTGGCGTGCCCGTCGTTCTTTCGCAGCGACTTGGCCAAGAACATGCGTGCCGCCGATGCGCGCTCCGAAGCCATGGCGCGTCGCATGGTGGAGCGCGCCCGCATGTCGGCCGACGACATTGCGCGGCTGATCCTCGAAGAGCTCGAAGACGGGAAGACGTTCATCCTGCCCCATCGCCAATCGCACTCGGCGTGGAGGATGAAGCGGGCGCTGCCGCACCGGTTGTGGCTGCGGGTGATTCGTCGGGAGCTGCGCAAGCTGCAGGCTCGGATGAAGCGCGCGGAGGCGAAGGGATGAGCGGATCTCGCAAGGGCGAGGCGCTCGAGCTGACGCGGTTGGTGCCGTGGCTGCGCGAGCGGCTGCCGCACCTCGAGGGGCAGCCCGAGGTCACGCAGTACACCGGCGGCGCGTCGAACTGGACCTACCGGTTGTCGTTCCCCAACGACGACCTCGTGCTTCGCCGTCCGCCCGCGGGCACCAAAGCCAAGTCGGCCCACGACATGGGTCGCGAGTTTCGGCTGCAGGAGGCGCTGCGGCCTCACTTCCCGCTCGTGCCGAAGGTTCACGCCTACAGCGACGACGAAGCGCTCATCGGCGCGGAGTTCTACGTCATGCAGCACCTCGACGGGATCATTCCCCGTCGCAACCTACCCAAAGGCGTGGACCTCTCTCGTAACGACGTCCGCACGCTGTGTACGAACGTGCTCGATACGCTCGTCGCGCTGCACGACATCGACATCGATGCCGTCGGCCTCGATCAGCTCGGTCGCGGCCAAGGCTACGCGCGGCGGCAGATCGAAGGCTGGAACAAGCGATACCGCGAAGCGCGAACGTGGAACGTGCCGTCCGGGCGCCGCATCATGCAGTGGCTCGAAGCGCACATCCCCGACGACGAGCGGCTGTGCCTCACCCACAACGACTTTCGCTTCGACAACGTCGTGCTCGACCGCGACGACCCAACGACGGTCATCGGCGTGCTGGACTGGGAGCTCGCGACCATCGGCGACCCGCTGATGGATTTGGGGAACATGCTGGCGTACTGGGTCGAGCCCGGCGACGACTTCATCGCCCGCGGCAACCGACGCCAACCCACGCACCTGCCCGGCATGCTCTCCCGCGCCGAGGTCATCGAGTACTACGCCGGGCGCACCGGGATTCGCGTGAAGGACTGGCGCTTCTACGAGGTGTACGGTCTCTTCCGCCTGGCGGTGATCGCCCAGCAGATCTACTACCGCTATCACCACAAGCAGACGCGAAACCCGGCCTACAAGAACTTCTGGGTCGTCGTGGCCTATCTGCAGTGGCGCTGCTGGACCCGGATTCGCGGACGCTAGCAGCCCGTGTTGGGTTGCATTACGGGCTGCTAGGCGACTCGCGCCGGCGACGGAGGCAGAGCAGCGCCAGCGTCCACAGCGTGTAGGGGGTGGGTGCACCGTCTGGCCCGTTCGTGCAGCCGCAGCCATCCGCGACCGTGACGCCGCCGGCCTCGTCGTCGGTGCCTGGTTCGCCACTGGTCTCCGGCATGGGCCCTGAGGTCCCCGGTGCCGTCGTCATGGGCGAGGGCGAGGCTCCGCCCTCGTCTGTGCTCGTGCTCCCAGTCGTGATGGTTGAGCCGGAGGACGAGTCCAGCTCCGGGGGCACGGTGCCGCCGGAGGTCGTGCCCCCGGACGATGTGGAACTCGTACCACCCCCGCTGCTCGATGTCGTGTCGTTGCCGTCGTCTCCGGGCCACGGGTCGTCGTCACCAACTCCGATTGTGATCGAGTCGTCGGGGAGCTCGCACTGGTTGAACCCGCAGCACGGGTCGATCGGGATTTGGCTGACGATGTCTTCCAGCGCCGGCCAAATCGCGGAGCCGTTCACTTCATAGGCGGGAATGGAGCCGCCGACACACGGAATGCCGGTCCCTCCCGAACCCCAGCACGCGAGATCCGAAGCCTCGTCCATCGCCTCCTCGCCAAGCGCGACCACGAAGGTCGTGGTGTTCGCATTCGCGTAGGCGTCGATCAGCGCCGCCGAGACCTGTTCGTCAGTCGAACCACCAGGATCTCGGTATCCGCCATCGGTGATGAGGATGTTGAAGAGCGGGGCCTCGCTGGCTCCGAAGTTGAGGTGCGCCTCCGCGGTCGCGGCAACGAGTTCGAGCCCTTCGTGTAGCGCGTTGTCCGAACCCGTGCAGCGGTTCATCCCTGCAAGTCCAATCCCGGCGTTACAGCTCGGCATCGCGCTGTAGGTGTCCTGGGCGAAGTCGGGGTAGCTCGTCGACTCGGGGCCCTGTGGAGACCAGATGATGGGCGGTCCGCCCCACGGGTCGACGCACCCTGGACCGCACGATGTGTTGGGATCGAGTGCCCAGTCGAACCGCTCGAGCGGGCAGCTGCCGTAGTTCGCGAGCAGCGTTGCGTCGCCTGCCGAACCGTAGATGGCGAGGCCAAAGATCGCGACCTCGTCGAGCCGCCGCTCGACACCCGTTCCTGGAACAGGCGTATGGAGGAATGTGTGGCTGCCCGTGACGGATTGGCGCACGTGATCCCAAGGCGTGGCCCCCATGCCGCCAGCGATCGGTCCGAGTGGGCCAGCCACGTTGAGCATCGAGCTGGAGGCATCGATCAGCATCATGATGCGTGGCGCGCCCTGGTCACACGCGGGGATGACGGTGGTTTCCAGGATGTCCCCCCCCACGACCTCAAAGCCGGCGTGCACGTCGTTGGGATCGAGCTCCAGCGGAACCACGGTACCGCCAGCGCTCGCAACGTCGGGAATGGACGGGTCCGCTGCCGCGTCGGCCAGCGCAACGACGTACACCGGCACGCCGCTGGAGAAGAGCGCCCCCGCGACGGGGACCGGGTCATCGGGATGTGCGGAAGGATCGCCCTCCGGTGCAGAGCCGTCGGCGCTCGTCCAAGGGCCATCGGTCACGACGATCACGACGGAGGGCCGCTCACCATCCGCGGGATGGTCGGCGGAGGACTGCGCAATGTAGGCTCCTGCGGCCTCGAGGCCGCCGCGCAGCCAGCTGCCCACGCCTTCGCAATTCGGCGCGTTGCAGCTGGGGGGCGTGAGCGTCGAGAGCGTTTGCACGGCGGCTTCGCCCGCGCATTCGAAGTAGTGGTGCGGGTTCAGGTTTGGGTCGTACCAACCGACGTCGAGCGAGACCCCGTCGACCAGGTCACCCAAGGGGCTGCCTGGCGTCGCCGGGTCGGGGTCATGCCCGAAACGCATGAGCGCGAGGTGGGTGCTCTCAGTAAAGAAGCCGTTGTCGCCCAGTACCATCGCTTCGATTCCATCGACCGAGGCTTGCCAGCGGGTCTGTGCGTCGGTGTAGGGCAATCCCATCGAGGACGAAGCATCGAGCAGGATGAGGACGTTCGGTTTGTCAAAACCGCAGCTCAATGAACCTGGACAGCCGCCGCCCGCACGGGCCTCTGGGCTTTCGCCGCCGAAGAACGCGAACCCAAGGCCCAGCAGCGCGCCCATCTGAAGTGTGCGGCCGAGTCGTCCGATGCCGTTGCGTCCCTCTTCCATGACGTTCCATTGTCACCGACCCGCCCAAAGTGGACAGCCCGGTGTACATCGCGTCAGTTCGGCCTTGGAGCCTTCGAAGAGCGGGGCCGAAGGCCGAGCAGCCCGAGGAGCATGAGGCTGCTATTCGCTGGAAAGCCGCCGCCCGTACAGGCACAGCCGGCTGCATCTTCGGCTGCCGCGTCACCGCCAGACCCCGAACTCGTCCCGATGTCGGTCGTCGTTGGCTCAGGCTCTACGTCCGTCGTGCCGGAACTGGAGCCAGCCTCGTCGTCCCAGTACGGCGTGCAGGCGGTCTTGATCCAGTCGCTGCCGTCGTGCTCGCAAACGTAGGGCAGAGTCTCGCAGTTCGCCGCCAGTTCTGCGTCGACATCGAGCGGGCGTGGCCCGAGCTGGCCGAGGCCGTCACCGTCTGCGATGAAGGCGTCCCCTTCGAGCTCTTCGCCGGTCGCCACATCGACGACGCGGGTGGTGACTTCGAAGGCGTTGGGCTTCGAGACCCAGAAGTCGGGACGGCCCGGGATGTTCGGCCCGCTGCGGCTCTCGACGACCTTGCCATCGACTACGAGGTCGATCCGGGTGGTGGCGGCGAACGCTGGATCGAAGTCCTCGATCGTGAGCGTCGCTTGGGCATAACCGGTGCCCGCCGCCACCGCGCAGTATCCCTCGAAGTCGAGACGGTCGCAGTAGGTGGAAGGATAAGCGCCGTTGCAGCAGACCACGTTGTCGAGGTTCTCCCGGTCGTCGAAGTAGTATTCCTGCTCGAACGTGACGGTGGCAGAGGGGAGCGGTGGCGTGGCTGCAGGGATCACGGTGACCGTGGTGCTGCCTTCGTCCGGGCCGAAGCAGTTGTCCTCGCTGACCGCAAAGTCGACGGTGAGGACTTCGCCGACCGTGAGGGGGTCGAGCGGGCGCCACACGTAGGCGCCGGGGACTCCGTCGAAGGTGCCCTTGACCTCGTCACCGGCTTCGTTCGTGACCACGATGTCGACGAGCGCCTGCGCTTCTTCGACCGTCAGATGGCGCCCCGGGGCGAGCTGCGAAGCGATGAGCAAGACGCCGTTGGTCCGAAGGGTCTCGTTGGCGACGGAGAACGGCCCAAACGCGCCCGTGTCGTAGCAGAACACGGTGGAGCAGGCGCGCGCGAGGTCCGGCGCCGACCAGGCGGCTAGCGCCGCAGCGAGCGGAGCGGTGACTGACCGGACGAGGCTCCGCTTCACGGCGATGACCATCGCATGACCCTGAGTTGATCGCACCTGTGCTGAGGCCTTCGGCGAGCCCGTCGCTGCCCCTCGAGGGGGTGGGGTCCCGGACCACACTGTGCGTTTTCTCGCGGCTTCCGGAGATCGACCGGCGCTGGTGACACATCGCCGCGGGGCCGGTGTTCGAGTCCACGTGCGACACAACAACCGCGCCTCCAACGCTCTTCACACCCTGGGTCTGCTGCTCGCGATCACGGCGGTCGGTTGTGCCGATGACGATGCCGATACGCCCGCCATCGAAGACGACGCCACGACCGGAGACATTGCCTCGACCGGCGACGTCAGCGACGACCCGTCGGACACCGACGCCGAGGAGGCGACCTCCGGCGGTGACGAAAGCTCCACCGGCGAACCGGGGACCGAACCCGACTTCGACACGCTCGCGGCCGACCTCGAAGCCCTGCGTACGAGCAACGACATCCCCGGCGCAGCGATCGGCATCATTCAGGGCGACACCGTCCTGTGGACGCAAGGCTTTGGCGTTCGCGAAGAGGGCACCGACACGCCCATCCACGCCGACACGCCCTTCCGCCTCGCGTCGGTGAGCAAGACGGTCGTCGGCGCAGCGCTGATGCGGGCCGAAGCGATGGACATCCTCTCGCTCGACGACACCGTCGAGATGGACTTTGCGGTGGATAACCCGCACGTCGACGGCGAAGCGATCACCTACCGCAGCCTGGCGAACCACCAGTCGGGCATCGTCGACTCGCTTTGGTACGAGTGCGCGTACACGACCGAATCGGGCGACGCATACATGAGCCCCGAGGAGCAGGGCTTCTGCCCTGAGGGCCCCACGTCCGACCTCGAGGGCTTCCTCGCGGCGTATCTCGAGCCCGAGGGTGCGCTGTACACCGGGGACAACTTCGCCGAAGGCGATGACGGGCAGCCGGGCACCACGTACGACTACAGCAACGTCGGCGCCGCGCTTGCGGGCGCGTCCTTGGGCCGCGCGACCCAAGCGGCCGTGGGCATGGACTTCCCGTCCTTCTGCGACGCCGAGATCTTCGCGCCGCTGGGCATGACGAACACCGCCTGGCGCCGCACCGACTTGCCGGCGCCAGACGAAGCCGCCGTGCCGCACATGACCTTCGGTGGCACCCGCACCGCGCTGGACCCCTACCACCTCGCCACCTTCCCCGATGGCGGGCTCTACAGCAGCGTCAACGACCTCTCACGTTTCCTCGCGGCCATGGTGCCCGGCGCGGGCTCGATCGACGGGACCGAGGTGCTGCCTTCCGAGCAGGCCGCCGCGCTCACCGACTTCATCGACGTAAGCGACGGTGACATCGTCGATGGCCAGGGCATCTTCTGGGAGCGCTACCTCGGCCTGTACGGCCACACCGGCGGTGATCCGGGCGTCTCCACGGCCATGGGCTACGACCCCGAAGCCGGCGTGGGCTACATCCTGCTCATCAACGAAACGGGCCCCACCACCGAGCTGTTCCTGCTGCAGGCCCTCTCTCGCATGCAGGAATTCGCCGCCGAGGAACTCTAGCCTCGGTCGACCGTGGGTCTTGGGGTCGGAGCCTGCGTTGCAGGTTGCAACATGTGATGCCGGTCTCAGGAAAAGATGCCTGGCCCCGTGATCGGCACGCACGCCACGGGCACAAACAGGACACGATGACTTCGCAAGCTTCCGTGCTTCAGATCGCCCTTCGCTCCGTAACGCTCGGCTTGGTGGCCTTGGGCACGGCGTGCTCGCCTTTGATGTGGGAGATCGAAGCCTCCGTCGAGCGCGAGGCGCCGGCTTCGGCGCTGGTCGAAGAGGCCTCCACGGAGGTGTTCACGCTGGCGTGGACGGATGTGGTCGCCGAGCAGGCGGAGTGGCTTCAGGTTTCCGCGGTGGTCCAGGTCGAAGGCGAAGGCCGGTTCTTCGGAGAGCTCGCCCTCGTCCCCAGTGACGCGCGCATCGACCCAGTCCGGGGCGCGTTCGAGTTGGGCATGGAAGACGAGGACGGCTTTCTGAGCACCCGCAGGGCGGTCTCCTTCCAGATCCCCATCGAAGGCGCGGCCGAGTTGGGTTCGATGGACTTCACGGTCGAGCTCGATGGCAAAGACGCGGACGAGGGCGTCGTCGTGATGTGGACCGTGTCCGGCTATTCCGGCGCCGAGGGCGACGCCGAGACGCCGGCCGGCGCGACGCTCGAGCTGACGTCCGCCGAGTGAGTCCGCTGTAAACATCCCTACGCATCCGACATGCGTCGTCGGGGGGCCACCGAGTGGAGCGGTGGCCTTCGACGGCGCTTCTTCATGCCCGCGTCGTTTTTTCGCCGGCCCGTGGATCAGGGCTGGCCTGGCATGGAGGGTCCCCGGAGTCCCTGTTGCTGCCGTTCGCACAGGGCGTTCGATTCTCTGACCTGGTTCGTCTGGGGGGTGGCCACTTATCCCACTACCACCTGGGGCTTGGGAGCGGGCCCCACATCCAGCCGCAACGCGGACGCGGCTGAAACCCCTCGGAACACGACCATGTCCAAGAAGATCCAGACCCTGGTCCTCCTCTCCCTCGCTCCCCTCGCTCCCCTCGCATGCGACTCGGCCGAGCCGTTCGGCGGCGTAACCCCCGACGGGCTCGGTGCGCCCGCGGGCAAAGCCGACGGCAGCGAAGTCTCCCTCGCGCAAAGCGGCGTCTTCGACATCCTCCAGCTGCGAGGCGACGCCGCGGCCGAGCTGTACGACGTGTTCGACCGCAGCGGTGGCTTCAGCGAGCTGAGTCGCGACGGTCTGGACTATCGCTACGGCGTCTACAGCATCTGCGTGAGCAACGGCGACGCGGCCGCCTGCAACCTGTACTCGCGTCGAGCCACGCTCGGCGAAGGCGACTTCCTGGCCACGATTCACGGCGAGCGCTTCGACTCCGCCTCGAGCGAGGTTTTCGGTGCCATTGCGCGTTCCCAGGGCGAGTCCCCCGCCAACCTCGACGTCGCGCAGAGCGGCCCGGTGCTTTGCGTGAAGACGACCGTCGACGTGTGGTGCGGCATCGCCGAACACAACACCGACGCCAAGCTCGAGCTCTCGTTCGAGACCCTTCCCGCCCTCGGCGACGACTACCTCTACGAAGGCTGGATGATCACCGCTGACGGCCCCGTGACCTCCGGTCGCTTCACCGTCTCGGGTGACGAAGGCAGCCATACCTTCGTCATCGACCGCGCGCTCGCCGACGCGAGCACGCTGTTCGTCCTGACCATCGAGCCCAAGTTCGGCGACAATCCTGCGCCCTCCGACACGCACATCGCCGCGGGCCCGTTCGTGAACGGCGTCGCCCAGCTCACCACCGTCCACGGCGCCGCGCTCGGCACCGACTTCCTCGACAGCAACGGCGGTTTCATTCTCGAGACGCCCACCACCGCGGGCAACGCCGAGGACTACGACCAAGGTGTCTGGTTCCTCGAGCCCGCCGCTGGTCCCGGTGCTGGCCTCCGCCTGCCCGAGCTTCCCGCCGGCTGGGCCTATGAGGGCTGGGTCGTCGGCGAAGAGGGCCCCATCTCGACGGGTACGTTCGTCGACCCCGCCTCGGCCGACCGTGACGGGGCTGGCCCGACCGCCGGCCCCGACGGTGCGCCCCCGTTCCCTGGCCAGGACTTCATCGATCCCGCCATGAGCCTCATCGGCCAGACGGTCGTCATCTCGGTCGAGCCTGATCCGGACGACAGCCCGATGCCGTTCTTCATCAAGCCCCTTGCGGGTGGCGTGGTAGATGACGGCCCTGGCGCTTTCCAGATGCTGGGTAACATCGCCGCCGACTCGCAGATCACGGGCCTCGCCACCTTGGAGTCGTAGTCAGCCCGCGCGCAAGTCCCCAGACTTCCTCGCGCGCGGAGTTGTGTCCCCGGTGTGCTTTCGGCACGCCGGGGTTTTTTGGGCGCAGCTCACCCGACGGGCGGGTTGACCACGAGGCCGAGCCCCGCGCCCGTCATGTCCGAGTACGTATAGGGGCCCACGAGGCCCAGGGTGGTGGTGGTCTGAAGCGTGTTCGGGTCGAGTTTGAAGGCACGGTCGGCGTCGCGGTCGGGCAGCCAGACTTGGCCGTCGACGTCGATGCTGACCCCGACGGGGGTATTGCAGTCGGGCAGCTCGATGCCTTCATCGAGAAGCTGGAAGCTGTCCACGTCCACCGAGATCGCGCCGCACGGATTGTTGGCGGCAATCCACACCACGCCCTCTCGGTCGACCTGAAGCCCTCGCATGCGGCGATTGTTCGTGGTCGAGAGCACCTCGAAAAGTTCGGTGGTCGGGTCGAAGCGCGTGATCATGCCGTCCCAGCCGGCCGTCCAGGGGCGGCCGCTGGCGTCGATCGCAATGCCGTACGGTGCGGCGCCCTCGGGTGTATCCCAGCGCTCGACTTCCAGGGTGGTGGAGTCGATGCGTACCAGCCCCTGCATGTGCCCGATGGCCCACAGGCTGCCGGTCCCGTCGACTGCACCGCCGTACGGACCGTAGTCGGAGCCCGTGGTGTTCCAGTCGGGAATGGAGACCACGTCGAGCACGATCCCGCTCTTGCCATCGATACGTCGGAACTCGCCCGCGTTGGCGCCCGCGTCCCAGAACCCGAGCCAGAGCAGTTCGTCGAGTTTGCCGCATCCGCCCCCCAGACTCGTGGCGCCGCCGTCCCACGCAGTGGGGCGAGGGCCGTGATTGTTGTTGCCGTCGCTGGGCAACTCGAGGTGCCAGAGCACGCACTCATCTTCGCCCCACGCGAGCACGTCGTCGGCGGAGGTCGAGGTTTGAATGACGCCATCTCCGTTCTGGTCGACGCAGGCTTCTGGCGTGCTCGCAATCTTGGTGACGCTGCCGCTTCGGTTTGTCACCGCGACGTCGCCCGCGAGGTTGACGGACGTGCGTGAGGGGTCGTCGGCACCCTCGCTTGGGCCCGAGAAGTACCGCGCCAGTTCCTGCCCGGTGCGCGTATCGATCTTGGATACGGTGCCTTCGGGCGAGTTCGCGATCCAGATCAGGCTGTTCTCCTCGCCAACCATGCCTCCACTGCCGGGGCAGTCACCGCCGCCGGCGGTGGGATCGGCGCTTCCGGGTCCCCCACCTACGTCGAGGAGGTCACCGCCGCTACTGCCCTCCTCGTCAAGCGTGTCCGTGAAGCTGACGTCGATGGAGGGTGCCTCCGTTTCGGCTTCGTTCCCGCCGCCGCGGCCGTCCCCTCCGCACGCAACCAGGATGGCCGCGAACACCATGGTTTCCCTACCCCTCCGCCTCATCACTTTCAGGCTAGCGACCTGTCGTACATACGCCCGAGCTTTCTTGGTGAGAGACGAGACGTCTCCTACAGCTTCGTCGAATCTGCTGCACAAGTTGCGCAATTGAGGAACGCATTCGCACCGGTCCGCGGTGGATTCGTCAGGCTTGGTGGGATGCCGACTTGCTGGATTCACGCGTTCGCGTCGTTCACCGCCGCCGTTGCGATCACCGCGTGCGACTCTGCTGGCGCGAATCCGTCGACGGTCGATGCCACGACGGGCGATGTGGCCACGGCAGCGTCGTCCACGTCGAGTGATGCCCAGACGTCGACGTCGGGGTCCGCTCCGGGGACGACTTCCTCCGCTGAAACCGGCGCATCGACATCCTCGCCTGACGTCGAAACGACCGGTGGGCAGGCTGATGGAAGTGGAACGTCCGACAGTGGCTCGGTCACAGGAAGTACCACCGGGGACCTCTGCGAGAACGGCCAGCTCGACGCTGGAGAGGAGGGTGTGGATTGCGGCGGTCGCTGCGAGCCCTGTGCCGACGATGCGACGTGCGCGCAGCCCGAGGACTGCGCGTCGGGGACCTGTGAGTCCGGCAGCTGCCTCGGCCCCGCACGCGGGTGCGACCTCGAGGCGGTACAAGGGCAGCCCGGAGGGCAGAGCTGGGCAGACAGCTACAGCGTCGACGGTCGCTGCTATTGCGCGACGACGTTCGACCACAACATTGGGGGCGTCATGGTCGACACCCCGGCGGGGCCTCGCACCGTGATGGAGGTGTGCGCGGCAATCGGCCCGGGTCCAGGCATGGCCGGCCATCCGATCTACAACGACGTACAGTGCGGCAACGGACCGGCGAACGATGCTGGGGACGAAGACTGGTGTCCCGGGCGTGTCGATCAGGGCGCGTCGGGATGTTGCACCGCGGGCCCCACGTGGGACCTCAGCGTGTTCGAGTGAGCCTGGGGGCTTCAGCGCGTTTCGAGCCAGACGTCGATGTCTTCGAGCTCGGCCTCGAAGTCGCCGCCGTCGATGTAGATCGCTCGAGCCTGCTCGGCGAGTTCGAGTGCGCGACGCTCATCGGCGTGGCGACGACCCGGAGACCTCCAGAGCGTCCGCGCGAGCCCGAAGGCCGCGTCGGCCCGTGGGGAGGCGCCTGCATCGTTCCCCAGGTGCGTCCACGCGTATTCGAACCCGGCCTTGGCTTGCTGCACGTTGCTGAGCCGCAGCTCGAGATGCGCGAGTGCGAGTCGACCCAGTGAGACTCCGCGGCTGTGCGCACCGGTTTGCCGTTTCGACAGCTCGATCGCTTCGGCAAATCCGGCCCGGGCGGCTTCGACCTGACCGAGCTCGGACCGGCAGATGCTGAGGTTTTGCGTGACGAGGCGCGTGCAGTATCCGGCCGCGCCACCTTGGACTGCGCACTCATCGGCGAGGGGTTCGTAGACCTCGCAGGCAGCATGCCAGTCGCCGACTTCCAAGAGCAGCAGGCCACGATGCGCCGCGGCCATGAAGCCGATGGTCGGCTCCGCTCCGGGTGCTTCGGCGAGTTCCTCGGCGCGAGCGTACCACTGCAGCGCGTCCACGGTGTTGCCAGCTTTGCGTAGCACGTCGGCGCGGACGATCGCGTGCTGCAGGGTTTCGGAAGGGTCGGGATCTTCGGCGGCGGCGAGCAAATCCAGCGCCGCGTCGTTCAAGGCGAGGGCGCCTTCGGTATCGCCGGCACTCGCGTTCACCTGGGCGAGAACGCGAAGCGCGGCGCGCTGCTCATAGGCGTTCTCCACCCCGTTCGCGCGCAGTTCGGCATCGACCTCGAGAGCCCGAGCTTCGATCGCGTCGTGGTCGTCGGCGCCGAGGCCAACGACTGCGAGAAAGAGGTTGAGCCGGGCTCGATGCTTGAAGCCGTGCGGATGGTCGACGAGCGTGGTCAACATCGCCTCCATGCGAGCCCGGCTTCCATCGTTGTCTCCGGTCCGCGCGAGCATGCGGGCCTCGACCCAGTCGTATTCGGCACGGCGGAGTACGTCGTCGGTGTCGGACACCAACGCGGTTGCCAGCGCGTACCAGTGCTCCTCCGCTTCGAAGTCGCGGCGTCCGGCGTACAAGGCTCGAAGCTGCAGGGCAGCCTGCAGCGCGAGGTCGGTATTACCCAATGCGTGCGCGACGTCGTACGAGCGCTCGAGGACCGGGGCGGCCGCCTCGTCGTTCCGCTGGATTCGCAGCGATGCGCCGAGAAGAAGGGAAGCCTCAGCGCGGAGCTGTGGATGGGGCACGGCCGCGAGCGAGGGAATGCTTGCTTCCAGCGCGGCGGCAGCGGTGCGTGGTTGGGCCCGCTTCAGCAATCCGCGAACCCGCTCGAGCACCGCAGTCGTCTGCTCGAATGCGGCGCGCTGCGACGGATCGGCGGGCAGGTGCGCGTCGCTGGGGGACGTCGAACACTGGGCTGGATCCGGAAGCGTGCCGACCATGGCGCGAGGTGAACGCTCCGGGTGCGGCGAGGTGGTCAGTTCTTCGACGACCGTCGTGAAGTGACGGGCGGAACGGTCCAGGCAGGGGATGCAGGCGCCGTCGTCGAGACACGCGTCCGTTCGGGTCGCCGACCATGCGGCGACGAAGTCGTCGAGCACGGACAGCACCTCGTCTTGGGCGTCGACGTCGTCGATCGTGGCGGCGACTCGCTGACGTTCGTAGGCATCGTGAAGGGCTGCGGTTGCGTCGGATTGCGGTGCGGCTGGCTGTGCGAGGGCGACGCTCGTCACGGTGGCGGCAAGCGCAGCGCCCGATGCGACCCAGACCAAGCGACGTCGCCGGGGCTGCAGCGCCTCGAGCAGCTCCGCCATGCTGGGGAAGCGCTCTTCGGCTCGGTGGGACAGCGCGCGCTGCAAGACGTGCCGAACGTGGCGAGGAATGTCGCGACGCTTCGGAATCACGACGTCCTCGGTCGAGAGGGCGAGCGCGAGCTCCTCGGCCGAGCGTCCGTTGAAGGGGCGCCGGCCGAACAGGCCCTCGAAGAGGGTGACCGCAAACGCGTATTGATCGGTGCGATCATCGGGCGTTGCGCCACTGAGGGCTTCGGGTGCCATGTACGAGGGAGTGCCCAGCACGAGCCCCGACTGCGTCAGCGGTTCCACCTCGAGAATCTCGTCCGACAAGGACAACGTCTCGGTGTCGAAGGACAGCGTCTCCCCCCGCTGGCGCGCGAGGCCGAAGTCGAGGACGCGGGGCTGCCCGGTTTCGTCCACCAGCACGTTGGCCGGCTTGAAGTCGCGATGGGTGATGCCAGCGTCATGTGCCGCGGCCAGTCCTCGGCCTGCGGAGGCGAGACAGTCGACGACGGCCTGGGGGGTCTTGTCCCTCCACCATCGTGCCAGCGTGGCGCCGGACACGAACTCCATGACCACGTATGTCTGTGCCTTGGAGCATCCGATGTCGAACACCCGGACGATGTTCGGATGGTCCAACGCCGCCAGCGCTCGGCCTTCGCGAACCACGCGCTGCGTGAGTCGTTCGTCCCGAGCGTGCCGGGGATGAAGCACTTTGACGGCGACGTCCCGGGTCAGTTGTTCGTCCCGGGCGAGATAGACCACGCCCATGCCGCCCTGGCCGAGGCGTCGGCGAAGCGTGTACCGCCCCAACCGATGGCCCGGTCGCGGCGGCGGGTCCACCGGGAGGGCTGCGGTGTCATCGACCAGCGTCGCGTCCGAAGTTTCCACACCTCGTGACCACATCCCCCCGCCCATGAACCAACGGTAGCGTCGAGCCCGATGTGTGCGGAACCCCGTTTTTCCGAGATCGACGGTTGGCACCCGCGAAGGTGGTGCCGCGGCACACCGTGTACGCGGAGCGACGAGCCAATGTCACTTGTGGACAGTTGCGCGTCGACGCATGAAAGCCTTGCGAAGCGCGTCTTCGGCATCGCCGGCGAGCAACATCGCGCCAACGAGGTCGTGCTCTAAAACGAGCGCTTCGGGTCCGTCGCCCAGAAGCGCGCGCGCCGTGTTGAGGCGGTCCCGCGCGGCCGCCAAGAGTCCATCCGCGTTGAGTCGGATCGCCTTCGTCAGCTCGACGTCGTGGAGCTGCGAAGGGACGAGCCGCCGTTCCTTCTTCGAGGGCATGCCCCCATCATGCGTCCCGTTCGGCAACCCGACCGCGAGGCGGCGGACATTTGCACAAGCTGCGCAGCGAGTGGTTCACCTTGGTCCGCGATCAGCCCCTACCGGGTCGCGAGCCAGATGTCGACCGTCTCGACGTCGCCGTCCGCGTCGGCACGGGTGTAGAGGTCGCGCGCGGAGCGTGCGTATCGAAGTGCCCGGTCGACCGTCGATGGACTCGAAGGACCGAGTCTCCATAGCGCCTGCGCCAGTCCGAAGCCTGCATCGGCGCGAGCCTTGGGCGCGGCGTCGTCTTCGAGATGCGTCCAGACGAACGCGAAACCATCCCGGGCGGCCTCGAGTTCGTCGGTGCTCAAGTCGAGGTGCGCCAGGCCGAGTCGACCCAGCAGTGCGTCGAGGCTGTCGGGTCCCTTTTGGGTGATCGCGAGCGAGATCGCGTCGTTGAAGCCGCGACGGGCCGCCTCGACGCGGCCTAGCTCCGCCCGACAGATGCTGAGGTTCTGCGTCACGACGCCGCTGCAGTAGCCGGCCGCGCCACTTTGAGCGGAGCACTCGTCGGCAAGGGGTTCGTATACGTCGCAGGCGCCCTGCCAATCGCCGCGCTCGAGCAGGAGCAAGCCACGGTGTGCACTGGCCACGAAGCCCAGCGTGGGATCGGAGCGAGGCTCGTTGGCAAGGACCTCTGCCTCTGCGTACCAAGTCATCGCGTCCTCGACGTTCCCGGCGCGGCGGTGCGTATCGGCCTGCACGATCGCGTGCTGCAGCGCCTCGGTAGGGTCGATGTCCTCGGCGCGCGAGAGCATGTCGAGGGCTGCGTCGTTGAGCGCGAGTGCACTTTCGACGTCGCCGTCGGCGGAGGCGAGCTGCGCGAGGATGCGAAGTGCCCCGCGTTGCTCGTATGAGTTGTCGACGCCCTTGGGTCTGAGGATCCCGTCGACCCGCATCGCCTCGGCTGCAGCGCGGTCCGGGTCTCCGCTGCCCAAGTAAGAGAACGCCATGAAGTGCACCATGCGAGCCCGTTGCGCAAAGGCGCGAGGCTCGTCCTCCAGCGACGCCTCGATTTCCTGCACCCGCGCGAGGCTGGCTGCGGTGTCGCCGGTCCGTCCGAGCATGCGTGCGGCGACCCAGTCGTACTCCGCGATGTGAAGCGGGTCCCTCGAAGTCCCCACCAGCTCCGTCGCAAGGCCATACCAACGCTCCTCCTCGTCGAAGTTGCCTTGATACGCGTGCGCGGCCCGCAGCTGCAGGGCGGCTTGAAGGGCGAGTTCGTGATCTCCGTACGTCCGCGCGATGTCGTAGGCGTCTTGCAGAGGTTCGGCGGCGTGTTCGTAGGTGAGGACCGACAGCAGTGCTTCGCCGCGTAGCAGCGAGGCTTCCGCGCGAATGGCTGGATGCTCGGTGTCGTCGAGCGCGGTCCCCTGCTGATTGAGCACCGTCAGCGCGGTTTGAGGCTTGGCGTGTTGAAGCTGGTCGCGAATCGAACGCAGCGTGAGCTCGGCGCGGAGGAACACCTGACGTCGGTCGGGATCCCTGGGCTGCAGCGCGTGTGCGGGATCCGAGGCGCACCGCGCCGGGTCGGGGAGGTTGCCGGCAAGCTTGCTGCGCGTCGCGTCTGGGTCCAAGGAGGTTGCGAGGCGGTCGGTGGTTTGGGTGAAGTGGTTGGCCGCGCGCGCGAGGCAGTCCAGGCACGACGCCTGGGCTTGGCAGGCGGGCGCGTCTCGGGTGGCCGGCCACGTCTCGACGAAGTCGTCGAGGACCGAGAGAACCTGGTCTTCCACCGCCGAGCCGCGCAGCGCCGCCGCGACGCGCTCGCGGTCGTATCGATCCGCCCAGCCTGCGCCCAAGCCCGAACGACCGTCGTCGCCGAATTGGGTCAATCCAGCGGTCACGGTGAGTGCCGCGACGGCAGCTCCAGCGACGGTCCGTCGGACGTATCTGCTCGGTACGCCTGCGAGTGCCGTCAGCAGGCTGTCCATCGACGGAAAGCGGTCTGCAGATTCGAATGCGAGCGCACGGCGCAGGACCCGACGCACCCGCCACGACACGTTGGGATGTCGCGGTAGCGGAGGATCGGTGTCGGAGAGGGCATCGACCATCTCCTGAGCGGTGCGGCCGGGAATCGGCCGTCGGCCATACAGTCCCTCGTACAGCGTGACCGCAAACGAATACTGGTCGCTCCGAGGGTCGGGAGCGTCACCCGACAGGGCCTCCGGCGACATGTATGGAGGTGTTCCAACGACGAGTCCCGAGCGGGTGAGGTTCTCGAGGTTCGCCGAGTCTTCGACGGGAACGCTCTGACTTTCGCGGGAGAAGCCGGAGTTCTGGTGGCGCGCCAATCCGAAGTCGAGCACGCGCGGGCGACCGGTCGGGTCGACCAACACGTTGGCGGGCTTGAAGTCGCGATGGGTGATCTGAGCCTCGTGCGCGGCCGCCAAGCCGCGACCGGCCTCCCTCAGGCACGCCAAGATCTCCTTGGGGGATTTGTCCCGCCACCACCGACTCAGCGTGACGCCGGGGACGAACTCCATGACCACGTAGACGCGTCCTTCGTGCGTGCCGATGTCGAACACGCGCACGACGTTGGGGTGGTCCAGTGATGCGAGCGCACGGCCCTCGTGCACGACGCGAAGCGCAAGTCGTTCGTCCGCTGCGTAGCGGGGATGGAGGAGTTTCAGCGCGACGTCGCGTCCGAGGTCCTCATCTTTCGCTCGAAAGACGACGCCCATGCCACCTTGGCCAACTTCGTCGAGCAGCCGATACCGGCCGAGCAGGTCTCCGGGGCGATAGGGTCTCTCGGAGGGAAGTGGCCCTTCATCGCGTATGTAGGTATCCGGGAGGGGGATGTCACCCGACATCTCGGCATGCGAATGCAGACCCTCCTCCATGCCGCCGAGGCTAGCCCGCCGGTCCAACGGGAGAAAGCATCGGTTCCGCAGGCTCACCCCGCATTAAACAGACGTCACTCCCCCGGGTGGCTAGGCGCATTGCCCTCCGGTGTCGCGACCCGATGCTGCGAGGGACGACGTGCACTACTCCGGAGTCGATTGAAACGACCGTACCGGGACCGCACTTCGAGCTTCGTATCGCAGTGGATCGGAGGGGCTCAGCGGGGTCTCCGCAGATCGAACCACCGTGACTGCGACTGGAGGAGCGGACGGTACCAGTTCGAATCGAGCCCCATGTTCTTCGGGCGGAGAAGCAACGCAAGAGAACCGCCATCGAGGCCTTGGAGACCATCAACTTTTGGTCATCACCACGGTGAAAAATTGCCACTGGGCTGTAGCGAGCCCTTTGCGTGTCGATGGGTACGTTGCAGTCGAGGACGACGCTGATGCCGATGACCAAGCTCTGTCGGGGTGCTGCGGCCCTTCTGTTCGGGCTCTGCAGCTGGCTGGGTGTCGCCTCGGAGGCGGATGCACAGGAGCCCACATCCGTCCACACCGAGCAGGCCGACGAGGGGGAGCATCATCCCTCGACCCGCAACCTGCTCGGCGTCCGGATTGGCTACCTCCACGCAGCTTTCAACCGGGACGGGTCGCTGGTTCGGATCCCCGGAATCCTCGCGGGCCTCTCCTACGAGCGAACCATCGTGCCCCGGTGGCTCGAGATCGAGATCTCGGCCCCCGTCGCGGTGCTCCTCGAAGATGAACACACGATCGTGGCGGTGCCGATCGACGTGCACTTCAAGAAGCCGTTCCACCTCAGCCCCCGCGTCACGCCGTACGTCGGCATTGGACCCGCGCTCGACATCGAGGTCGCTCCAGAGCTGAAGCTCTTCTACGGCGGCTCGCTGGCGGTGGGGACCTACGTCTGGTTCAACGACAGCGTCGGCCTCGACGTCGAAGCCGACTACAACCTCGTGGTCAAAGACGACCAGACC
The DNA here is from genome assembly GCA_964432695.1 of uncultured Nannocystaceae bacterium. GTDB lineage: Bacteria > Myxococcota_A > Polyangia > Nannocystales > Nannocystaceae > CAJXVA01. The sequence continues at coordinate 7,005 of CAYSPB010000023.1, read as the reverse complement.
CTCGGTCAAGAGCTCTTCCTCGCGGCGGGTCCCGTCGTTCGGTTCTGAGGTGAGCCTGGATCCCGGTGAAGCCTTCGCTCGCGATGCGGCGATCCCTGGCACTTGCGAGAGCGTCCGCTAACCCGGGGTCATGCGAACGTCCCTCGCCTTCGCCTTGTGTACCGTGCTCGTCGGCTGCTCCAGCACCGCCAATGTGACCATCCCTCCCGGTGAGCAGTTCGTGCTCGGCGAGTACGAAGACGGCACGTTTCGCGTGGAGCTGACGAATCAGTCGGAGCGGAAGGTTCGCGTCGAGGCGCGGACGGACACGGGCGCGGTGACACAGCGCGTCGATCTGGCCGCTGGGGGAAACGCAACCCTCTACGTCGCCGGGGGTGAGCGCGTCGTCGTGCAGAATGCCAACCCCGGAGACGTCACCGTGCGAGCCGTGCTCAGCGAGGACGTCGCCGGGATGCGCTACGAGCCCGTCGACGCGGCGCAAGGGTGAGCCGGGCGCGAGCACGCTACTCGCCTCCCGCTTCCACTGCGACAGCGTTGCTTGCGAGACCGCGGTCTCGTTCGACAGCGCCGTGACCGCGCCGCGCCCCGTCATCTTCTCGAGCATGCTCGCCCTTAAGGCGGCCGAATACGCCATCGTCGTCCATGACGTTCTTCGTCCTCTGGGACGTCGACGCTCGGGCCTTCTGCTGCGGGGTGAACCGCCTTCATTTTCTTCTTCCCATTGATTTCCCCCTTCGTTGGCTTGCTTCGGAGGTCTCCACCAAAATCAGGAAAACACAAGGCCATCTGAAGGGGGTGCGTCCTGCCGGACATGCAGAAACACCAATGCCAAGACGAGATTCAGAACTCTCGAACGAAGAAATCGTGTACGCGGGGCGCCGATTCAGCAAACTGTTCGGAAGCAAATCGGGACACACCGAGAACGTCATGAAGAAGTTCAAGAAGGTGGTCCAGGCCTTCCGGAACGAAGTCGACAGTCTCACGAATGCGACGAAGCGAAAGAGCTATGACAAGCTTCTTACGAGCATGTCCGCAACGGGGAAGGAAATGACGAAGGAGACGGAATCGGAGCTGGCGAATAGCGGTGGTTCAAGCTCTTCACAGCCTAAGCTGGTCATGCAAGGGACTCACCCTAGCCTGAGTACCAACGACGCAAAGAGGAAGATCCAGAGAGTCCTCGACGGTGGCCCGAGCTATGGCACGAGAGGTCCGAAGAGCCAACACAAGAACGCCAAACACACTCACATCACCGACAAGGACGGCTTCTGCTGGGTCTGGGATGGCAACAAGTGCACGGTACTAGCCTATGGGGAAAAGAGCGGGCAAGCAGGGAAAGACGATTCTGGCTACAAGTGGTACAAAAGGTAGCTCTCAATCTTCCGTGCCCTCAGAGGCACACAATGCAAATGTCAGGGTGTCCCGGCTTCCCTGAAAAAATGGGCTTGTCTTCGTGCCACCTCGTCATGCACGACTACGGTTCGATCGTTGGCCAGGAACTGCTCGACCGACGGAAGCGAATCGGTCTCCGCTGGGAGCTTCGGAGTGTCACGGTGTTGAACGCATCGGTGTTGCCGAGCGACGGCGGCACGGCCCGCGCTGGGAGCAGGCGCTCAAGGCCTTCGACGGGCCCCTCCAGCTCATCTGGGGCCTCCGCGATCCCGTGTCGCGGCGCGGTGCACTCGAGCTGGCGCGTGCACGTCTTCCCCACGCATGTGTCGAAGCGATCGCCGACGCCGGGCACTCCCCGCCTGCGGAGAAGCCCGAGCGGGTGGTTGGCACCCTGCTCAGCTTTCTTCAGGGGTGCGAAGGATGAGAACCACCGACGACGCCTTGCAACCACGGAGAAGCGCCTCCCCGGAGGACGGCGCTTCGTTGCGCCGGCGGTTGGCGGCTACGGGACCGGAGTGTAGGCCATGCGGACTTCGACCTGCTGGTCGCCGTCGGCGAGGTTGTATACGAAGTCGTCGTCGCGCCAGCCGTCCTCATAGTTGACGACGATGGTGTGGTCGCCGAGGTTGTCGTCACCGTTGAGGAAGCCGTCGTGTTCCCGCAGGTTCACGGTGATCGAGAAGCTGTTGTCGGGCTGCGGCACGACCGGGACGATTTGCGTCTCGATGGTGCCCGACAGCGGCCACTGCTGACCGGTGTTGATCGTGACCCACTGGTCGTCGTCGCGCTCCATCAGCGGATACATGTTCGACTGGCCGTCCCAGCCGCGAATCCAGCCGTAGATCTCGAGGTCGCCGCCGCTGTCGTTGCCGTCGTTCACCACGTAGATGTTGCGCAGGGTGAGCTGCACGTTCTGCGAGACGCGGGTGCAGTCCTGGACTTCGTAATCGGTGGTCAGCGCGAAGGCGGCGGGGCTGTTGTCGGCCAGGTACGCCATCTTGTAGGCGATGGGCGCGCCGGGTGACTCGGGCGAGTAGGTGCCGCCGCTCTGCAGGAACTCGGAGATGCCGTCGGCACCCTGGATGGCCTGCACGGCGACGTTGCCGTCACCACCGAGGATGAAGGCGGTGATCTGCGACTCGGAAAGAACCTCGGAGTGGGTCAGTGAGACGCTTCCGTCCACATCCACGGCGCCGGTGCTGAAGCCGAACTCGAGGGCGGCGCGGAGCTCTTCGCTGGAGAAGTTCGACGTGACGGCGAAGTAGACGATGCGGCCGTAGGTGACCGAGGAGACGTATGTGGGCGGCTCGCCCTGCAGCACGGTCTGCACGTCCTCGAGCGTGACATCGTCGCGCATGAAATCGCTCGGGGCACCGGGCGGGTCGATGTCGACGGTGTAGTAGGCCTGCGTGAAGTTGACGAGGTAGCGGCTGTTCCGCGACTGCTGGTCGAACTCCATGCTGGCCGACACGTCGCCGCTCATCCACGAGACGTCGAGGCCGAGCGCGAGGCTGAGCTGCTCGGTGCTGTGCACCTCGCTCATCTCGTAGGCGATGTTGGCGGGGGTGTTGCCGATGACGTTGGCGTCGAGGATGCCGGCCATCGCTTCGCGGAAGGAGCTGAGCGTGGGCGACTCCATCGTTGCCGAAACGTCGCCGTCGAGCACGCCTTCGAGCGAGGCGGAGAAGGTCAGGGGAGCGCGGTCGAAGACCTTCGGCGTGAGCGTGCCGTCGGAGATCGAGTTGCCGCCGACCAGGGCTCCGGGGAACAGGGTGCCGGAGTTGGTCGCGAAGGCGACGATCTTGTCGAACTGCTTCGTCTCAAGCAGGTTCGTCGTCGTGCACATGTAGTCGCCGTTCTCGGCCGGGGCGGTCGCAATGCCCTCTTCGACTTCGGACGGCGGGGTCTCCAGCGTGCCGAGGCCGATGATGTACGCATCGATGTCGTCGCTGGCATCGGGCAGATCTTCGCCGGTGCTCTCGTCGGCACCGCCGTCGCCGGAACTCTCGTCGTCACCGATTGTGGTGTCGGGCGCTTCGCCCGTCGTGTCGTCGGGGTCTTCGCCAGTGCTTTGGTCGTTCGGGTCGTCGCCGCTGGTGACGTCGCCACTTGTGGGGGACGCGCCATCCGGGGCTTCCGCAGTCGCGCAGCCGACGCTGAGCGCGAGTCCCAAGAGAGATGCCGTAGTCCGCCCGTTCCTTCGCACGAGCGCGTTGTTCCGTCCGACCGCCATTGGTTGTGCTCCTCCCCGATATTCCCGATCCAAGCGACGTCTCGAGGCTCGGCCGGTATTTTCGTGCACCGGGTGCCGAGAGTCTAGCGCCGAACGTCCTACATTTCCTCCTTTGTGTTTAAGTGGATGACATCACGTCGATTTCACGGCGTCGGGTCGCGAAGGTGCGTGAATAGCGAGTCCGGCGGGGCGTTCCTGTGGCCGGGGCGAGACTGGCGGCGCGCAGATCGAAGGCAGCTGACGTGCGTGCGGTGACCGTGGAGCAGTGCAACGCCGCGGCCTCAGTCGAGGTCTAGCGGGCCGCTCTACGGCGCGGTGCAAGGCCGGCCTTTGCTGACGGATTCCTTGACGTCGCGCCAGTTTCCTCGATCGCACATCGTGCCGTCCGCATTCACCATCACGTACGTCGGCACGGAACGGACTCGATACAGCGATGCGATGGCGGCACCGTCCTTACCCACGACGGTCGGCCAGGTCTTGCCGTGTTGCCGAGCGTTGGCAGTCCCTTCGCCGGAGTCGGATTGTTCGATGGAGACCACGTGCACGCCCTCGTCCGCGAGCACGCTGCCCGCCATCTCTTGCAGCCGCGGTGCTGCTTCCGCGCAAAAGGCACAGCCCGGAGAAAAGAACTCGAGGATGACGGGGGATCCTCGCAGTGACGCAAGCTGCGGACCGTTCGCATCGGGGAACTCGGGCGCAGGGGCGCCGTCTGCATGGATGGCCGGCTCTCGTACGCACCTTCGATGAGGGCCCACGACACCGTTGCTCCGGTTGGCGAGACCTCGAATCTTAGGGGGACGTCTTCGATCGACAGGGTATTTTCCACGTGCAGGTCGAATCTCTCATCCGAGAGGGCGGCGTCGTCGAAGCGTCCGTCGCGATTCAAGTCGACCAGCATGGCCGAGCCGCCACCGGTGAAAACGCCGTTGCTGCCGCGAAGCTCGATATCAACGATCCGGCCGTTCACGCTCACGGTGCCGCGGCGGCGCTGACCGGTTCGCGCTTCGAGCACCGGTCCCTTTTCGGAGTTCGTCCAGCGGAACGATGCAAGGTACGCTTTGTCATCGGTGCCCACCGAGCGGTCGTCGAATGACTCGGAGAGAACCCACGGCCGCTCCGGGTCGATGCGCCCCTCTCCGTCGAGGTCGGGATACAGCATCGCAGCGCCATCCGTGCCAGCGACGAACGCATAGCTTCGGTTCTTGCCGTTTACGAAGAGGTTCAGCCCGAAGAGCGCGTCCGCGGGTAGGTCGGGCCGCTGCTTCAGGGTGGGCCAACGCTCAATCTTCCGGGTGATGGCCGCGTAGTCCTCCCACCGCATCAACGGGAGGCGACTCGAGTCCTCATCGAGGGAGATCGGACCGAGGACCGTCTGCGCGGGCACGCTCACCGATGGCGTCCGCTCCTCTGCCGGTGCGTCTCGCGGTGCGGGTGCGGATGGAGACCCACCGCAGGCCAAGGCGGTGGTCAGGGACGCGAGAACAGGGAGATGGAGTTCGTCGATCATCGAGTGCATGGGGAACGAGGGGCAGGTCCGAGTCGGTGCGATTGCGTTGTCACTGTACGGCCAGGGCTTCTTCGATGATCTCGACGAGCATGGCCTCTGTCTTCGCGCCCACGACGAGGTCACCGTCGATGAAGAAGCTCGGGGTTCCGGTCGCGCCCGCGCCTTTGCAGGTTTGCATCTGCGTGGCGAGTTCGACGGCGGTGTTCGGATCGTCCAGGTCCGCTTCGAAGCGCTCGAGGTCGAGTTCGAGTTGCTCCGCCAACGTGCGGACTCGGGCAGGGGTGGGAACCTCCTCATCCTCGAGGAGGCGCGCGTGAAGGGCCCACGCTTGGTCTTGTTTGCCCGCGGCGATTGCGGCCAGGGCGGCGGTCACAGCGTGGTCGCGAATCGGGAGCGGATTGTTGAGCCAGTACACCGCCAGCTTGCTGCCGTACTCTCGCTGGAGGTCGGCGAGCACGGTCCCGGCAAGTCGGCACATGGGGCAGCGGTAGTCGCCGCATTCGATCACGACGACTGCGTCATCGTTGGCCGGCTCGGAGGGGCTCAGGCCGAACGCGTCGACGGCTGCCTGTGGGTCGGGGATCTCGACCGACGCCTCCAATACAGGAAGCTCCGGGTTGGTCGGTGGCGCGCGGACCCCCATCAGCATGAACTGAGACTCCCCTGGAGCCTTGGACTGGTAGGTCGTGACATCGACGGATTCGCGAACGCACTTGGACATCTCCGGGTGTTGCACGACCCCGGGCGCGTCGCTCGGCCCCGCGGCCTCGACCCCGTCGAGCACGGGGTTCTGCCGGCCCGACGTCACGATGACCTCCTGCACGACGTTACCCTCCCCGGCTTCGCCTCCCACGTAGGTGATTGCGACTTCGAAGCGCCCCAGGCTTGTTGGGCGCGCCAGCGACCGGCACTCCTTGAACGCCTCGGCAAGCGTGTCCTCGGACGGCTCGTCGATGACTGCGTCCTCTTCTGTCTCTTCGTGTACGGTCGGTTCACTTCGTAGGGGCTCTTCGGCTTCGGGAGGCTCGGGTCGCGAGGGCGGGAGTCGTGCCCGGGCCGACGAGCCTGCCGCCGCTGCGCGTATCGGTGGTCCCGACGAAGCGACGGCCCTGCCAGAGGTCGAGGGTCGCAACAACCACCCGGCGATCGCGATGGCGACCACGACGAGGAGCGCGAGCAGACCGGCTTTGTAGGTCCGCTTCACCGTAGCCCTCCGGGCACCCGATCGGCCGCATGCACGTGCCCCACCGCCCTCGCACAGAACCGAACCGGACGATGCAGGTTTCGCCGCCCCGAACAATCTGAACTCGTGCCCTGACCCAGACGGCCGGACGTTCGCGTCCTGGCCTTCGCGCGGGGCTTTTCTCGTTCTCGTGGCCATACCGCCAAGCATTCATCGGTCCGCGGCAAGGAACGTTGCCTCCGGTGTGCACCTATCGAGCAAAACTCGTGCCCAGGGCAGGCCGACAGACATGACGGCGGGAGGTTCGTTGCGCGCCAGCGCGGAGGTTCCCTTGCGGGGTTGGGTGGTGCCCGCTGACGCGGGGACGGACTCTCGAGCGCGAGGCTTCGGCGTCCTGAGAGGAGGGGAGCCGCCGTGGCGGAGGACCGCCCAGCGTTCGAGCTCACCACCCAGCCGGACTCGAGTGGTGTGAGCGCGTGACGAGGAGAACCCCACTGTAGTGGCCCGTACCGTCTGAGCAGACCGAACTCTACGATGAAGCCATCACGCACAGTGGCCATCCATCGAGACATGCAACGCGTCACGCGAACCGCCAGCAACGTTCTGATGAGGGCCTCACATGCGCGGTCTTTCTCTCTGCTGTGTTCATTGGCCGTATTAACAGCAGCATGCGGCGAGAATCCTGATACCGAT
>CAYSPB010000022.1:0-35278 GCA_964432695.1 uncultured Nannocystaceae bacterium | reverse complement strand
CGAAGGCCTCGCCGACGATGCGCTGCGCTTCCACACGGCGACGGGCAGCGTGTCCAGTCCCGCAGTCGTCTCCGTGTCGCCGCGTTCGGTCAGCGCGGGCGGCGGGATCGTGACGGCTTCGGTCCGCCACGGGGAGCCGGGTGCCGAGTTCATCGTTGGCGGGCAGAAGGTCGCCGCCGTTCTCGAGACGCGCGCGACCGCGGACCCCGACGTCACGGAGTTCGACCTCGAGCTGCCGTTGTTCGTGCCGGGCCCGGCAGCGTTGCGGGTCTCCAACCCCTCCGGCGGTGAGGACGAGCGCATCGGCGCACTCACGTACCTGGATCCGCTGCTCGCGAGCGGCTTGAGTCCGAGCGCGGGCGGGTTCGGGGGGGGCACGCTGGTCGACATCGAAGGGCAGGGGTTCCCGAGCTCCGTCGCCGACGTCGAGGTCTACTTCGACCTGACGCGGGTTCCCAGCGACGACATTCAGATCCTCGACGCCAACACCCTGCGGGTGGTCTCGCCACCGCACGCACTTGGCTGGGTCGACGTGGAAGTTCGCGCGACGTCGACGGGCGAGGCGGCTACGCTGGAGACGGCGTTCGAGTACATCCAGGACGCCCAGTCCACGACGCACGTCGGGGCCACGGCGTACGCCATGGCGATCGATCCCTTGGGTACGTACGTCGCGGTTGCCTCCGGGACCGCCGCGATCCTCAACATCGACCCGTCATACGCCGGAACCGGTGAAGTCCCGGCGTACGAAGGCACGCAGGTCGTCACGCACATCGACGACGTCGGCGGCTTGTCCTCGATGGGCGTCGACTTCTCGTTCGACCATGGTGCAGACCGAGTCTTCCTCGGCGGCGTCCGTTCGACGAACGGCAGCTCGCAAGGGGCGCTGGCCATCGTCGACATCGATCCCTTTGACCTGGGCAGCTACACGGTCGTCGCGGACCTCGGCGTCGCGGCGCCCTACATCCGCACCGTATCGGCCCAGCACAACCGCGTTCTCGCCGCGATGGGAACGGCTGGCGTCGGCGTCATCGATACGTCGTTGGTGACCGAGCCGTACCTCAAGGAACAGTTCATCTTGCCCGACGGGCACGAGGCGCTCGACGTCGTTCGGTTCTCGGCGGCCGGCGCATCGGGTGGCATGCCTGATGGCAGCCACGCGGTCGAGCGGTACGCGGTGTCGAGCGGTCGCTACGAACGCACGACGAACGCGCTTCTCGACGAGGAGGTCGCGGGGACGGGGGCGTTCTATCTGCTCGAAAAGACCCCGAACGTCGGGTTCTCGGTGACGGGTTCGGTGCCGGTCCCAGCGTTGGACGCGGTGATCCGCGACGGGTATGCCTTCCTCGCTGGCGGGCGTGCGGGCGTGGTGGTGGTCGACATCAGTACGCCTTCAGCGCCGTTCGTCGTAACCCGGGCGGAGATTGGCGAGATCCGGGACGTGTCGGTTCAGGGGCACGTCCTGTTCGCAGCGGCTGCGGACGATGACGTGCTCGTCCTCGACATCACCGATCCGGCCGCACCTGTGCTCGGCCCAGGCCTGAGCCACCACGGCGACGAAGTCACGGCCATCCTCTCGGCGGGGCCGGTCGTGGTCGGGGCCGGCGACGGTGCGGTCAGCGTGTGGGGTTCGCCAACGCTGTCGGTGACGTCGGTGGAACCATCGTCGAGCATCATCGACAAGGACGCCGCCGACCGAGACTGGGTGCTTGCGCGCTTCAGCAAGCCGATCGCCGGCTGCTTGGACAACGCGCCGCATCTGCGGCTGCAGGGCCCCGATGGGTCCACCGTCCCCGGAGTCGACGTGCAGATCGTGAACAACGACGCGTGGCTGTGGCTGCCGCCGGATCACGCGCTTGTGCCCGGAGATCCGGTCGAACTCCAAATCGACGCCGGAATCGCATCGACGAAGCCGGTGGGGAGCGACTGCTTCACGCTGTTCGAGTTGGCCGCCCCGCAGGCGTACGCCTTCACGTACCGGGGCGCGCGCCCCGACATGCTGCTGCTCGACGCGGTCTCACCCAACCTCGTTCGTGTCGGTGAGCCTCGCAGCTATGTGCTCAGCGGCCTCGGAATTCCGTCCGAGGTGTCTCGCGTACGCGTATTCGTCGGCGACGTGGAAGCAACGGTCCAGTCCATCGAAACCGAAGGTGCCGATGCGTCGGCCGGGCTCGTTCACTTTGCGCTGCCGGGCCTCGTGGTCGGTGGTCAGTATGACCTCTCCGCCTACGTCGAACTCGACGGCCTGTGGACCTCCTCCGTCTTGGCCGGGGCGATCCGAGTCGAAGACGAACTCGCCCTCACTTCGTTCACACCGCAGTGGGGCCCACTCGACGGAGGCACCGTGGTGACCATCCATGGCGCGGGCTTCGAGCCCGGAACCACCGTCGACGCCGGCACCACGGTCCAGTTCGGCGACATCCCGGCAACCGACGTTGAGGTGCTCTCGAGCACGATGCTGCGCGCGACGACGCCGCCGGGCCACGAAGGGCGGGTCCCCGTTCGCGTGCGGTCTCGGTTTGGTCAGACCGTCGAGATTCCGCGTGCCTCCGGGTTCGGCTATGGGCTCCGGCTCGCGGGGATGCGGTCGACCACGCTCGCGCCGACCGCCATCACGGTCGATCGTCGGGAGGGCGTTGCCGTGGTGTCCGGTGGTCGATTCGTCGACAAGCCGATGCAGGAAGCGTGGCTCTCGCTCCCCACCGAAGACGGAACGATCACGGTCCCCGACATCCCCGCGCTCGCGAGCTTCGACGTACAGGAGCCGGCGACCCCGCAACTGGTGGGTGGCACGAGCGTACTCGACCTCGCGTCCTTCGGCCCCTATGGCTTGGCCGAGGGGGTCGAGCCGAGCTCGCTCGCGTCCGAAGGCCTTGGATTCATGCGAAGCCCGAGCTGGGCGCTCGACGATGCGCAGGATCCCCCGCAGTTGGTCGAGCGACGTCGGTTCGTGAGCTCGTTGGGGACCGGGGGCGTGGCGCTCATCAACGGCGATGACCTTCGCGGCATGCAGCTCATCAGTCGCGCTCCGGTCGGAGACGTGGTGGGTGACGTTGTGGCGTACGGACGCACGGCGTACGCGTCCAGCTACCGGGCTCAGAGCCCCCAGTTGCCACCTTCGCTGTGCGCGTCAGAGGCCCAAGCGGCGGATCACGCGACGTGGCAGAGAGTTTCGTTCTTCGATCCGGCGGACCCCTTCGTCCTTCCGGCACCGACGCCCTCGGCGTCGAGTCGGCCCCGCGGCGTCGTGATGACCGCGGACGGCGAGTTCGTGCTGCACGGCGCTGCAGGCCACGTGAACGCATGGACCACGGGCCAGAGCTGCCAACTGTTCCCCACGCAGAGCGCCGCGTCCGCAGGCCCGGACGCTGAGACGACCCTTCACATCGAGTCCATCCGGCATCCCGAAGTTCACCAGGAGGTCGAGCTACCCGCCGGAGGGGTGGTCGCCATCGAAGACTACGGCGAAACCGCAATCGTCGCGGTTCGTGGCTATGGGCTCGCGCTCGTCGACCGTCGCGGCATCGAGCCCCCACGGCTCCTGCCGTACCCGGAGGACCTCGAGAGTGGAACCTCCGCATGGTCTCCGAACGCGCTGGTCCTCGCCGGGAACGTGCTGTTCGTTGGCGCGGAGTCGGGCTTCGTCGCGTACGACCTCGCGGGGGAGGGCGACGGGCTTCCCGTGCTCACGGCCGGCAACGGAGTCGCCGTCTCCGACGCGGCCGTGCATCGCGGCCACCTGTTGACCGTGCATGCCGATGGTGTGCTCCGTGCGTTCGAACTGCCCGGGGCGGTGTTGGTCGATGCTCCGAAGCCTGGCCACGTCGTCGCGGTGTCCGATGCGATCGCGCTCGAGTTCTCCGAGGGGGTGACCACGGCCTCGGTCAACGCCGCGCTGCACGTGACCGGCCCCGGCGGCGTCGATGTCGATGCCGTCGCAGTCCCCGTCGTCGGTGCCCACGGGGCTGCGACGGACGGGGCGAGCGAGGCTGCGCTGCGCTTCGAGCTGGACTTCGAGCGAGACCCCGAGACCGACTACCGCATCGACGTGGACGTGGACGTCGACACGCTCGGCGGCACCCAGATGTGGCGCCCGTTCTCGACGCGCGTGCGGACCGGACCTGCGTCCGCCCATCGGCCCGAGCTCTTGCTCGTGCAAGGCGGCGCACTCCGGACCACGGGCGGTAGGGCCGTGGAGCTTTGGGGGCGCGGCTTCCGAGACGACCCCTCTGTGGTGGTGCGAATCGACGACGTCGAAGTTCCGCACACGTTCGCGGCCAACGACCACCTGCACATCGCCGAAGGGGCGGTTTCGCTGGCGTTCAGCCTGGCGGGCGTGAGTCTCGAGCCAGGGTTGCACGACCTCGAAGTGCGCGATGGGCCGTTCTCCGCCTTCGGTATCGGCGAACTGGTCGTTGCGGACGAGCTCGAGGGCGCCTCATTCACTCTGTCGCGGACCTCAGGTCCACTGAACGGTGGCTTCGACGTCGTCATTTCGGCCGATCGAGACGCCATTCTTCCGGGCTCGCAGGTCACGATGCTCGCCCAGAGCGGGGAGCCGGCCTACCTCGACGAGGAGGCGGCCGCAGACCTTCACGAAGACCTTCGCTCCCTGCGGAAGCTGTCGTTCAAGGCACCCGGCGTACTCAACCCCGAGGTCTATGACGTCTACCTGACGCGGGACGACGAACAGGTTTACGTCGGCTCGATCTCCTACGGCGCCGGAGATGCGCTCTCGTACGGCTTCCCCAACTATCCTCCGCAGCGCATCGGCGCGGCTGATGCGGTCGACGACCTCTTGTTCGTCGGTGTCCGCGACGGAACCACGAACGCGTACTACGAGCGGATCGAGTCCGGGCTCGAAGTTTACGACGTCTCCATCTGGAACCTCCCGATTCGCCGGTCTCAGCTCGCACTGCCCGAGCCCGTGACGGGCGTGGTGGTGCGGGGCGATATCGCCTATCTCGCGTCCGGCGTGAACGGCCTATCCGTGGTCAGCGTCGCGGACCCATCTGCCCCGCACCTGCTCCAGCAGCGCGGCGGAGGGCTGGGTACGACGACGCACGTCGCGCTGCGGCCGGTCGATGGCGTGCTGGCCGTTTCCGAAGCTGACCCGTTCGAGCCCCGCGGTCTCGTCCGGTTCTACGACGCAGATGATCCCGAGCTTGCCGCACCCGCAGGATTCGCAACCCTGGTGTTCAGCGAAGGCGGGTTGGCGGGCAAGCCCGAGGCTGTCGCGTTCACCGACGGCGCGCTGCACGTCTTGCTTCGCCGCGCGTCCGACGTCGCCATTGCGACGTTCCCGGACCCCTCTGACGCGGGGCAGTTCTCCGTCTCGGTCGTTCCACACCTGGGCTTCGTCACGGGGGAGGCACGGCTGTCGATGCTCGCTCAGCATGGGCGCGTGGTCGTCACCCGATCCGGCCTATACTCGGATCCCGACGCGCGCCGCCAAGTGGTGATGCTCCGCGAATCGGAGACCTGTGACGGTGGTGGAGCGTCCGGCTGCCTCGAGGCGGAGTACTGGACGGCGCATCCGGGCGATGACGCGGGACTCGCCGCGAATACCGAACTTCCCGCGCCGCTCTTCGACGTGTCGGGCTCGGTCTTCGTCGCAACCCACGAAGGCGTCGAACAGCTCCGCCTGCCTGGCCTCGATGTCGCGTCGATATCGCCGCCGTTCGGCGCTTCGCTCGCGTACGGCGAAGTCATCGAGGTCGCGCTCACCCAGCTCATCAACACCGACGAAGCGGTGCTGCGGGAGGGCATCGAACTCCGCGTCGACGGCGTCCCGACCGAGTCCTTTGGGGTTGAGGGCACCAACACGGTGCAAGGGGGCCAGATTCGGATCTGGCTCGCCGAACCGGTGCCGACGGACGGCACCCTCAGCGTGCGTCTACACGGGGAGACCCTTCCCGACGACGCTGTCGTGGGAATCCGAGGGCTCGACGGGCGCGTGCTGCGGCGTGACGCAGAGGGGACCTACGACCTCAGCGCGTACCCGCGCCCACAGCTGGCGTCGGTGGTTCGCGCGGCCGAGACGCCGACGGTCTACTTCCGTGCCGACGGAACCGAAGACGCCGTCCTCGTGGGGACGGGCCTCGATCCGGCCGGGGAGGGCGTCTGCCTGCGCGTTGGAGGGGTCGAGATCCCGCCGGCCGACGTGCTTCAGGCCAGCGATGAGGAGGTCCGCTTCCATATGCCCGCAATCTCGGTTGGGCAGCGGCCGGTCGCGCTCACCGTCGAAGCCTGGCCGCGCGCGTCGGGCACGTGTCACCAACCTCGAGGACTGCTCCCCGGTGCCGTCTTGTTGCAGGACGCCGCGGTGGTGCAGCTGATCGAGCCCACGACGTCCGATCCGGCCGGCGGAGGATGGTCCGACATCTACGGCCTCGGGTTCACGGCCCAAGCCAGCGTGCACTTCGGCGATACGCCCGCGACCAGCATCGAGGTCGTCAGCGGAAGTCACGTCCGGGCTCGCGTCCCGGCGCACGCGCCCGGCCTCGTCGATGTCGAACTCGGGTCCCCGTACTTCCCGGACGACCCGGGGGTGCTCGCGGACGCGTTCCGCTACACGACGCAGTCGACGGGATCCGTCGACCTTCATGATGCGGCGGAACAGCAGCCGGTTCGCAGGGTGCTGCGCTACGGCGATGTGCTCTACGCGGTCACCGGCGGCACCTACAAGGCCAATGACGCCAGCGGAGCGTTGGTCGATGCTCTGTCGTCGCCCTGGGGTCGCCTGCTGGTCGTCGACATCTCGGATCCGGTCAACCCGCAGATCATCGAGCGCGACGTCGCGGGAGAAACCGTGCCGCACTTCCTGGAGCAGCTCGTGCAGCCCGACGGACTGACCGACCTGGCCCGCATCGACGACCATCTGATCGTCGGGGGCGGGAGCCGCCTCTTCCACTTCTCCCTCACGCAGCCGGCCAACCCCCTGCTGCTCGAGACGGTCGAACTCGATGCGGGAGCCTCCCCCGACGCCGTCCACGACGTGCTCACCGAGGACGGGCTCGTTTACGTGTCGTCCGATGCCGGCATCCGCATCTATGCGGTCGGAGACGACCATCTTCTGGTCAACCTGGCCACGGTGGGGGCGTCGAGCCTCGCTGGGATTCCGACCTCGATGGTTCGACATCGCGACCGGCTCTGGTTCGCTCTGCCGGCGCAGCAGCGCCTGGCGTCGGTCGACCTGATCGATGGAACATTCGAGCTCCGGTCCAGCTTCGAGGCTCGGAACATCAACGGCGAGCCCTTCACGCCCGCGGAACTCACGACCGTTCGCGATCTGTTGCTGGTCTCGACAGGATCGTCGGCGTCCGTCGTGCCCTACCTGCTCCGCGAAAGCGGCGACGCGGACGTTCAGCGAGAGCTCGGCCTGGAGCTGGCGGACGTCGGCGCCGACGTGCTCGCGGGTCAGATGCTGGTGCGCGGACAGTCGCTGTTCGTTGCGAGCAACGACGGCGACATCCAGCGCTTCAACGTGTCGAACTGGCTGGCATCGTCGTTCGAGGTACGCCCCGAGCTCACCGACTACTATGGCGCCAGCGGTGGCGTTCAAACGGTCGTCAGCGGCGACGGCACCCTCTACGCCGGCTCGGCGCTCGCCATGCGTACCGAGGCCTTCGGAGAGCCCGAAGAGGTTGAGAACCCCGTCTCGGACTGCGAGGACTGCAGCTTCTCCTTGAGCGGTTCGGTTTCCACGCTCGAGGACCACGGCTTCGAGGTCGTCGATGCAGTCCCGGGCCCGCGGGGGCAGTTCCACCGAGACGAGCCTCTCATCGTCCAGCTCAACCGCATCGCGGACCCGCTTCAGGTCGCGGCCGACGATTGGCAAGCGGTCGAGGTCCAGCATGAAGGCCTGCCCGTCACCGGTCAGGTTGCTGCCTCCGTCAACGACCAGGGCACCGAACTCGTGTTCTGGCCCGACGAGGCTCCGGCTCCGGGCGATTCGCTCGAAGTCTGCGTGAAGGGAGACCTCACCGACGTCGGCGGCGAAGCGCTCGGCGAGGACGACTGTTACCGCGTCCACGCGTCGGACGACCACGAACCAACGCTGGTGGCGCAAAGCCAACGCTACGGTCGATGGCAGGGGGGCGATGCGCTCGATCTGTGGGGAGAGCACCTTGATGCATCGACGCAGGTGCTCATTGGGGGTCTGCCTGCACCTGCCGTGCTCGAAGCCACGGGGCAACTTCGTGTGACGACGCCGGCCAACCCTGCGGCGGCGCTCGAGAGCCGAACCGTCGCGATCGAGCTGGTCAACGGCGACCGCCGCAGCGTCTGGCCGGCCCGGTTCGTGTTCGTCTCAGAGCCGAGCATCGCGAAGGTCGGCAAGTACACCGGGAGCTACGTCTCGAACGAGACCGTCTTCGACTTCAACGCCCAGGAGCGCGTCGGCATCGAAGGAACTGGGTTCGGTCCGCTCACGGAGGTCCGCGTCAACGGGCGGGTCATCGCGGCAGTCGAGCAGCCCAATGCGAACACGCTCACCTTCGAAATGCCGGACGAGACCATCGGTCCGTTCGAGGTCGAGGTGCGCAACGAAGGGGGCGAGCCCGTCGTGGCGGACGATGCGCTCGAAGCTCAGCTCACGCGGATTTGGTCGCGTCGCATGCCAGCGAGGGCGGCCGACGGCGAACTGCTGATCATCGGCGATGAGGAGTCCTTCGAAGTTGCCCTGCTGGGCGGCGCGGCCGTGCCCTCGACGTTGGCCGTCATCGAACTCGAAGAAGAGATCCAGGAGGTCGCGATCGCAGGTTCGTACGCAGCCGCGCTGCTCGAGGACTCGAACGACGTCGTCGTCTTCTCGTTGGCCAATCCGTACACGCCTACCGAAGTGGGGCGGATTCACAACCTGGAGGGCGCGTCCCTCGATCGGCTTCGCATGGCGCCTTCGGCCATCTTCGTGCGTGCGGGTGGAGACGTCCAGACTGCGTCTCCCGAAGGTGCGGCGTGGATGCCGTTGGGCTTCGAGGATGTCGTCGACGTTGCGGCGTTGGGCGAAGAGCTCTTCGTACTCACCGGCGGACCCTCAGGCGGGCAGCTCGAGATTCGCCGCGCGGACGCTTCGTTCGGGGTGGAACACGCGTTCGTCGAGCCGCTCGATCTCTCTGGCGCGGAGTCGGTTCGCGTGCACCGTCAGCGGGTTGCTGTGCTCGGCGAGGACTGGATCCAGGTGTTCCATCACGTCGAAGGCGAACTCAGCAGCCCGCTTCGCGCGATGGGCACGCACGAGACGTCGCTGTGGCAGCGGGATGCGCTCGCGATTGGCGACCTGCTCCTGGTGCTCGAGGGCAACGCGTTCCGCGTGTTCGACGTCGGTGCGGCGCACGACGGCGCCGCGGCGTTCGACACCCTGCCGGTCCGCTACGTGGCCCGGGTTGAGAATGTCTCTTCGCAGTCCGAGCTGCTCTGGGCCGACGCCTGGGGGGCCATCTGGTGCTCGCCCACCTTCTGCCACGCGGTCGAGCTCCCGCTCGCAAACGTCGTCGACGTGACGCCGGGGCCGATCGGGACGTCGGCGCCCTCGGTTGCCCTGCGATTGGGAGGCCGCGTCGAGCCGTGGCTTGCTTCGGACCCGCAGGCGCATCTGAGCGACATCGCGGGTGGGCAGCCGGTGGCCGGGCCGCTTTCGATCGTGGGGCAGTCGCTCACCTTTGCCGCCGAGAGCGACCTCGACGACGGTGCGGCGTATGACCTGTCCATCGCGTCGTGGCCGTTTGCAGAGCACGGGGCCGTCGACGGCGGCGAGCTGGTGCTCGACACGCCATGGACGCTCGTCGCACGCAATGGTGCCGACATGGAGCCGACGCTCAGCGCGGTCTCTCCCGATGACGTCATTGCCGTTGGAGCGCAGACGTTCTGCGTCCTCGGAGAAGACCTTCAATGGATCGAGCAGCCGGTCCTCGAGGGGCCCAACGGTTCGATTCCGGTTTCGCTTGACGAGGGAACGCCGACGCAGCGGTGTTTCGAGGCCGACCTCGAGCCCGGCGTGTACAGCTTCGTCGTGCTCGGTGGAGCGCTTCCCGCAGCGATTCGCGTGGCGGCTCCGCTCGCGGTGGACGCGGTCACGACGGACCACGCTCAGGGGTCGTCGGTGCTGTCTTCGGGCGGAGGCAGCGTCGCGACGGTATCGGGTGCTGGCTTCTCGGCGGGCATCACCGTGCACGTCGTCGATACGCTGTCGGCGACAGGGGCCACTGTGTTCAACGAGGTCCAGGCCTCCACGCCCGTGCCGGTGGGAGAAGACGGGGTCGAGTCGTTCTCCTTCACCAGCGAACCGTGTCTGCCCGGACACGACTACGACGTCGTCGTCCGTCGGGTCGACGAAGCGGGGCAAGCCGCCATTGCCGGGCTGACCTGCGTCGACGACCGAGCACCGATGCTCCTGTCCGCGGTCCCACCGGGCCTGACTGGAACGCCCTGGACGTTGACTTTCGACGAAGCGGTCACGGCCGACGGACTCAGCGTGAGCCTGGTCGACATGGAAGACCCCGTGCCCGCGGGTTCGGTCGACGTCTCGGCCAGCTTCTCGCTGGACGTCGACAACAACGTGGTGCGCGTCCTCGCGATGGACGCCGACGGGACAGCGCCCAACCGCGAGTTCCAGATGAGCGTCGCGAACGTTGCGGATGCGTCCGGCAACGCAGCCGAGGCCCTTCCATTCGCCGCGACGCTGCGGACCCCTGACACGCGTGCGCCGACACAGACCGAGCTCTTGCAGCGGGAGTGGCCCGAGGGAACGCCGATCGGACCCGGAACGTCCACCGAGACGCTGGTCGCTGGCCACACGTACGAACTCGACGCCCGATCCCTCGACAACTACACCGATGCGGACGACATCGAGCACTCGCTCACGGTGACGCGCGTGTCTTTGGATGGGCAGACGGACGTTCTCCCCGCATCCGCATATCCCTCGGTGTACGTGCGCCCCGAGGACAGTGAAGTTCGCGTCGAGATCGAGGCAGAGGATGCGGCGGGGAACACGGTGGTCACCGAGGTCGTGCTCTCTGTCCGAGAGCCAGTTCTCGAGGTCGTGTCGTTCGCGACCGGACCTGAGCAGCCCGAGGCGCAGAACCTCGTGGGCCTCGCGTTCGACGTCTGCAGCGACGACTTCAGTCTGATCACGGAGGCTCGCGTCACGCTCGCCGGGCAAGACCATCTCGCTGTCCCGTCCGCTTCGGACGCGACCTGTGCGACTGGCGTCGCGCAGCGATACGAAGTCACGGCGCTTCTGCCTTCGCTGCCCCCGGGGTCGACGGAATCGACGGCCACCGCGACCCTCTCGCTGGCCTACGGGGTTGGGCAGTCCTTCGTCGATGCGCGTGCGTTCACCTACTACGGTGACTCCACCGGGCCGCTTCTGACGGTCGTCACGCCGTATGACGGGGCCGAAGTGAAGCCAGGCACGACGGTCACGGTCGTCGTGCAGGCAACCGACCCATCCGGCGTCGAGGCGCTCACGGTGCAAGTTCCAGGTGGCGAGCTTCGCTCGATTCTCGCCTCAGGCCAGACGAGCTACCTCGTCCCTGAGGACGCCGTGAACACCACCTGGACGTTGACGGTGCGGGGAACCGATGAACTCGGACACTCCAGTGAGACCACGCTTGGGCTCGAGGTGTCCGACGAGGCGCTTCATCCGTCGGTCGAGGTCCTCAGCGCGCCGTCCACGGTGCAGTCGAACCAGGCCTTCTCGGTCTCCGTCCGGGTCGAGGACAGCGACGCCGCCGAGGTGTACTTCAGTCCCACAGGTGCCGGAGACATCCTCGCGACGCTTGGTTCGGGGGTGCACGCCGTCCCAGTACAGGCGCCGGTCGTCGATGAGGACACCGCCGTACTTTTCAAGGTGCAAGTACCCAGCGACCAAAGTCCTTCTGGCTGGGTCGTCGACCTTGCGAACGTCACGGTGCTCGCCGACGACGGGATTGCGAGTCCGCACGTGCTGTCTGCCGTGCCGGGCGTCGAGGTCCTCGCCGGAAGTCGGATGTTCGTTCGGGCGGACGTGCCCGAGACGATGCTCGACTACGGCGAGGCATCGAGCGTTTCGGTGTTCGATCCATCCGGTGCGGTCTCCGCCACTGGGCTGCTCCCCGATGATGGCCAGTTCCACCCGGTGCAGACCTCCACCGCGGGCGCCGATATCCGAATCCACGGCGAACTTCACGACCTCTCCGGCAACCCGCCAGCCGTGGCCGAACTCGAAGCGGTCAAGCACGACTACTTCACCGGATCGACGGAACTGGCGTCGTCGGTCGGAGATCGGCTGCTGGTCGACGTCGTGTCCCTGCCGCTTGCCGATGGCGGTGAGCGGGCGGTCGGCGTGTTCAACGAGGCGGTCGAGGGGTGGAGCCTGTACGACCTCGATCAGGACGTGGTCTTGGCAGAGGGGCTCGTCGGCGAGATCGTCGCGACGGCGTCGTCGGGGACCTCCCTTGCGATCGAGCTAAACGTTCACGGTGAGCGTGCGACGAAGGTGTTCTCTGCGGCGGGCGATGACGTCGAGATGGTGGTCGAATACGTAGACGCCGGAGCGCTCGTGGGGCTGTCCGAAGGCATCGTGCATCTGCGCTACGGCAACATGTTCGGCGGATACCTCTTCGCCGGCGGTATCGCGACGCCGCTCGCGGCCACGCAGTCCCCCGGCGAGCCGGTTCGCGTGCGCGCGGTGGGAGACGAGCTTTGGGTGCTCGACGACACCGGCGTGCTCCACATGCTCGCGGTCCGCCTCGCACCCGTACCTACGCTTGCGCCGGTCGCAGCTCACGACTTCGGTGCCGAGGACTTCGAGGTTCAGCGAGACCTCGTTTTGGTCGAAGGGCCCGGGTCGACGTTGGAGGTCTTCCGCTTCGTACCGGCCGATCCCGACGCGACGCTACCCCGCTCGTTCCAGCTGGTCGTCGCGTATCCCCTCCCATATCCGGGCACCGACATCGCCTGGGACCCGTACGTCCGCGGTTCGACCCTCGGGTTGCCAGGCGTGGTGTGGGCACGGACCGAGCCGAGCCCACAAACGCCGTGGACGACGGCGCATTGGGTCGCCTATGCGCTCGAGTCGGGAGAACTCGTCGGCACCATGGCGGCCACCGCCGGCCGACTGCTGTTCCAGCCGAGCATGATGTGGTCGGCAACTGCAGGCACATCGGATCCGGTCGAGCGTCGCGGCCTCGTATCCGCACCCTCGGTGACCAGCGGTGCTCTCGTTGCGAACGACGAGGATCCCTCCTCGTGGGTCGTCGAAGCCGCCGGTGAACTCGGCGGGGTCGGAGACCTGGATGGTCTCGAACTCGTGCTCGTCGATACAGACGGCGTGTACGTCGCGGCGAAACCCATCGCCGGCCGGAATGCGTGGCGCGTTCCTCGGGGGTCGCTCTCGGTGCCGCAGGTCTCGCTGTTGGCGACCAACGTCGGCGTGCTCGCAACTCTCGATCTGTCTCCGCGGGCGCGTACGGAGACGATGGTCCAGGCTAGTTTCCCCGCGAGCGGAGGCAGCGTAGCGGTTGACGCGATCGTTCCGCTCCGCGTCGCCGTGGACCCCGCGTCCGGCGTGCGCAACATCGCCGCCGGGCCGGACGGCGACATCACGCGGGCTGCTCTCGCCGGCGGCGATGCGGTGCGGTGGGTTCGGGCGCCCGCGCTCGCATCGGATGCGATCGCGACCTGGCGGTTCGACGGGGTGCAGGACGAATCCGTCCCGTACGGCATCGTCGAGAATCCGGGCGTGGACGAGACCGTCGTCTTGGCTTCCCCGAGTCCCAACGCGGAATATACCGAGGGGCAACCTGTCGTGGTGTCCTATGACGTCACATCGACGTCGTCGGTCGGCGACTTCGCGTACGCCGAAGTCCGCGTCGTCGACGTGGACGGCTTGCTCGTGTCCTCGCACGTCGTGGTCGACGCCGTGGGCGACCTCGAGCTGCGGGCACCCGCGGTGTTTGAGGAGACGGTGCTCGACGTCAGCGTCCGGGCCTACTTCGGTCCCGCGCTCGCGTACACCGAGTCCACTGCGGCCGCGATTCGGATCTATCCGAGCAGCAGCGTTCCGGAGCCCATCGTGCGTGGTCTGCCCGCGGAGATGCTGGGTGGTGCCCACGCCATGCTCCGGGTCGAGGGCGACGACGAGCTGCTCCTCGCGTCGCTGACGGTGCGCGATGACCTCGGCGAAGTCGTCGCTGTGGGGGCGCGCGAGCTGGAGCTGATTGCGCCGACGATCGGCACGCGTCTCGAGGTCACCGCGACGCTCAGCGACGGCGTGGGGGGAGTCCGGGACCGGACGTTCACGGTCCCGCTGGCTCACGACTTGTCGATCGAGTTCGAGGCGAGTGGCGTACCCGGCTTCGACGCGGCGGGTGTTGATGTCGACGGCCTGTGGGTCGGCGCCGGCGACGAGCTCGGCTTCGTTGGAGACGACGGCTTCGTCCCGGTGCGGGCGTTCCCGGCGGACATCGTCGGTGTCGGGGTTCACCGCGACACGATTGTGGTCGTGCTCGAGGACGCCTCGCTCTACAAGCTCGCCGCGGCGGACCCGTTGGACACGGTCGCCCAGGTCTCGTATCAGCCGGGCGATCCCACGACGCTGCTCGCGGCGCAGGTCGTCGGCGACACGCTCGTCATCAAGGAACGCCGGGAGGCCTCGGGCCAATGGCGCCTTGCCATCTTGAACCTCGTCACCTTCTCCGGGCTCGACGAGACCACGTACAGCATGGAGCAGGGAGATTTCGACCCGGTGCTGCTCGAAGGGCGTCAGCGCCGCTACGTGCCCCTCGAGACGGGCATCGCGCACGCTCAAGGAGGCTTCGCAGTCATCTCGAGTACGCATCTGCGGGCGATGGCGCAGGTCGGTGAGACGCACTTCGCGTTTGGCGACGAGGAGTTCGCGGTCCACCACAGCAACGGTGTGTGGACGACTGGCGAGATGCCTGGACTGGTGGCCCAGCGGGCCTTCGGTCTCGGCACGGACGTTGCCGTGGTCGACATGAGCGGCCTGCTGCACCTCGTCGACGTTCGCGACCCGTGGCGTCCGCGTTCGCGCGGCTGGTTCCCGCTCTTCGACGACGGAGCGGTGCCCGCGGTGTTGAGCAGCGGCGCGCTGCTCTTCGACGACGGTCGGCCCGCCCAGGTGCGAATCCGGCAGCACGCGGTTGGGACGACGGTCGAACACGTACCGGAGGCGTTTGTGGGCGAGGTGCTCGACATCGGTGCGAGCGAAGGTGGTTTCGCGCTCGGACTCGGGGACTACGGCGCGACGTGGCTGCAGCGGTCCGCGACCGGGGCGTGGGAGCAAACGAACCTGGTCGAGCCGTACAGCACATCGGTTCGCGCCGTCGCCGGAAACGGCGCGCTGCCCCTGACGATTCGCGACGGCGACGCTCGGGTCCACGTCGAGGACCCGTATTCCGTGTTCAACAACGTCCCGTGCGACACCGAACCGATGGCGGGGGCTTTCGACGTGGACGCCAACTGGGGTTGGTTCGCATCGGCGAACGCGGGGCAGGTTGCGGTTCACGCCTTCTCGACGGAGCCGTCGTCGTTCTCCGCTACGCGGCCGTGTTTCCCCTCCAACCCCGTGTCTGTGCAGGGACTTCCGGCTGGCCACGATGCCGTCGCGATGGCCGTCCTGCCGACGTCCGTGCTCGTTGCTACCAGCGACGGCTCTCTGATCGAGTTCGCATGGGATGCCGTGCCGTTCGACGACTTCAGCTCGACGTCCGAACACGTTTGGGCGCAGGGCCTACCGCTTGGCGCACAGCTTGCGAGCAACGGCGACGCGGCGTGGGTCGGCGCGGGCAGCCAGCTCGTTCGCGTGGAGAGGAGTACAGGCGCCAGCGCGATCGTTGACGTTGGCGGGACGATCCGTGACCTCGAGTTCGAAGCGGGACGTGTGTGGGTCGCGACCGGGGACCGGGCCGTTGCCATTGCGCCCCATCTGCAGGACCTCGCGGCTGCCCTTGCCGGTGCGGAAACTACAGACGAGGCGCTCGTGTACGACGCACCCCACGCGGTGACCGCCGTTGCGGCCCACGGCGACCGCGTCGTCGTCGGCATGGGGGCGCACGGCTTCGAGGTCTTGAGGACGGCGCGTTCTTCGGTTCGGCCGGTCCTGGCGTCTCCGCATCCGGACGAG
Organism: uncultured Nannocystaceae bacterium; assembly: GCA_964432695.1. Classification (GTDB taxonomy): domain Bacteria; phylum Myxococcota_A; class Polyangia; order Nannocystales; family Nannocystaceae; genus CAJXVA01. Next base: position 19,155 of record CAYSPB010000022.1, on the reverse strand, counting down.
ATGATCGACCTCTCGGGGCCGCAGACGTTCTCGCTGCACAGCGTCGAGGGGGTGCGTGCCGTTCGGTACTTCGCGGCTGTTGCGGGGGCCGACGCTGACGAAACGATCGACCTCGGTGGTGCGGTCGCAGCACCGTTCGAGTTGCGTCGGTCGTGGCCGGGCAACGCGCTGCAGGGTTCGTTCGTTGAGATCTTCGCCGAGGTCCAAACGGTCACCGGCGAACGCGTCACCACGCCGCGACACCGTCTCAGCACGCAAACCGTTGGGACTCCAGGTGGCGAAGACGACGCACTCTGGGTCAGCCTCGAGGGAACCGGAGGCTGGTGGTGGCCGCAGCCGATTGCGCTGGAACTCACCGTCAATGGCAGCGGAGTTTCCCCGGGCCCGGTGGAGTCCGTCGAAGCGGTCGAGTTCTACAACTGCCCGGACGCCGACACTTGGGACGCTCGCGAGCTGGAGCAGTGCATTCTCGTGGGGACCGACAGCGCACCCGCCTACGAGGTTTCGGTGGTGCCCCAAACGTTGGCCGTTGGTGAAAGCGCCAGCCGCTGCTACGGCGCGCGGGTGCTGCAAACCGCAGGCTCCCAGCGGTACAGCTCGGCCGTCTGCCGGATGTCCACGCACCTGGAACCGCCCACCGTCGATTTCTGGCTCGAAGGGGACCTGCGCGACGGCGAGGCGGTCACTGGCCAGAGCTACACCGTCGTTTCTCGGATCGCTGGCGCTCGGTTTCATTGGGGCCGGCTGGAACGTGAGGAGATGGTGGTCGACCAGACCGACTTCGACGAGGACGCCGTGCTCGGGCTCCAGCCGACGGTGCTCGACTTCAGCGAGGTCGCCGGGTCGGCCGAGACCACTTATCGAACCGTGGTCTTGCTGCAAAACGGAACCGAGGTCGAGGCTTCCTTCACCGTCACCCCGCAGCCCGACGATGCGATCGATGTCGATCTGCTCGCTGTTGGTGCCTTCGTCGACGGGGAGGTCGTTGATGTGGAGTACGCGGCGAACGATGACTTCGCTGGCGGCACGGTCTGGGCCGAGGCCGTTTCGGTGGGCGCCGTACCGTGTGCCGACGCCGCGAGCCGGGCCGCGTCGATCGTCCCGCTGGCCTCCGCTTCGCAGACGGGCACCGTGCACCTGCCGGTTTCCTACGCGGCGATCGATGCTCCCGAGGACCGCGTGGTCCGGGTGTGTGCCGAGGATGCCAGCGGGCAGCTCGCGCATGCCGAGCAGACCGTGGCGCTCCAGGTGAACCAACCTCCGGCAGCGGGGCCGATGGGACTGCGCCGCGTGGCGCGGTTCGCTGAACTGGGCGGCGCGGTTGGTTTCAAGGCGTACTGCCGGACCTCGGACCCGTGCGACGAAGATGACGGTACGGTCGAAGTCGAGATCGTCGATGTCGTCGGCGACGCCACGAACCCGCTTCATGGTGTATCGCTAAGCCTGCTTGAGACTGGTGGATACTCCGGCGCCGGGGGCGTGGAGGAGACGAGTTGGGTCTCGCTCTCGGGTGCTGCGAACGCCGGCACGTACCACTACCGGATCCGGCTCACGGACAAGTACGATCAGAGCACCGATGTCTGCGTCACGTCCAACGGGACCGGGTGGTTGACCAATCACGACGGCGTTACTGACTACGTCGATTGCACAGACGACGGCGCGGAGCCGTTCGCAATCACGCTCGCACCCGGCCCGTGGTCGATCGAACTCGCGCCGGCCTCCACCGCTGTGTCGCCCGCGGTCAACCCGAGTGCCGTCGGAGCCGGAGAGGCCTTCCACACGCGGGCACGGGTCGTCGACGCTGACGGACATCCCGTTCCCGGCGCGCCGCTATTCCATACGTTCTCTGCGCAGACGCTGCCGCGTGCTCTGGATGTCGATCCTGCCGCCGAGGGCTGGCAGACCTCCATCACACCGCGCACGTGGGCCTCAGCGGGCTCGTACACCACCACGGTCCTCGAGGACCGCCCCGGGCTCGGAAGCAGCACGTGGATGGTTGCGGTCGACTGGGTCTCCGAGCCGCTGTCGGCGACCTACACCACCGTGGTGACGCCCGGCGAACCCGATCACGTTTGGATGACGTACGCGTTCGATGATGGGGTTCGAACCCGCGAGTCCACGCCGCACGCCGGCGAGGAGTTCGGCCTCTACTTCGCGGTGCGCGATGACCTCCAGAACGTGATTGCACCGGACGGAGACGCAACCGTCGAGGTCGCATTGAGCGATGGGTTCACGTTCGTTGCCGGCGGTACGGTCACCCAGTCCGCGGGCGCGACGGCGACGCTCGAGGTCGTTGACGGCGTAGCCTCGGCGCGGGTGCTTGCCCCGTCGGCCTCCGGGGAGTACGCGGTCGACGTTACCCTCGGCGGGACGCTGCCACCGTCGTTGCAGATCACGCGCGAATCCCCGACGTCCACGGTCGATGCGGCCAGCGCGACGCTTCCGCTGTGGGTGTACCCTGGAGCGCCACATCATCTCGTCGCGTCGGTCCGTAAGGACCTGGCGGCGAGTCCATCGGCCCACCCCACGCTGTTCTACCGGGGAGACTCTGCCGTGGTCGACATCGAGGTCGTCGACGCGCTCGACAACGTCGTCGACCGCTACATCCGCCACAACTTGACGGTGTCCTCGGTGTACGGAGACACCGGCTACGTCGTGGGCTCTGCGTCCGGCACAGCAACGGTTTCGGGTTTGGGCGAAGGTCCACTGAGCCTGTCGCTCGGTCGTGGGTCGCTACCGCTGACCCACGATGTTGCCGAGCTCGTCTCGATCGACGTTTCCGGCTTCTCCAGCTCTGGACTCACCATTCCAGACTCGTTCGTCGACCAGGCGCACGTCGAGATCGAGTTCCTCGAGGGCGGGTCTCAAGCCACCAGCGCCACGTTTGCCCTCGCAACGAACAGCTTCCGCACGCCGCTCAACGTGGAGTTTGCGGATGCGCTGACCTTCTTGGAAGGCTGGACCGACCACGCCGAGGTGCGCGACCCGGATGGAGTTTCGGTTCCCGGCGTTTGGGAGGTGGTGTCCTCGACGGCCGTACGCTTCACGCCGGACGACGACGTTGTGTTCGGCGGGGTCTATGAGGTCCTCGTCGGTGAAGGCCTGGAGACGAGCGGCGGCGTTCCCCTGGTGCAGCAGTCGCTCGACGTACCGAGCCCTGAGGTCGGGTTCGTGCTCGCCACGGCGCGGGCCGGTTTCATCCTCGACGACGAGACCCCGGTGATGGTCGTCCGCGCGCAGCAGGACGACGGGGATACCGGGATCACCGGCATCAGCACCGGGTTTGCGACCGAAACCCAAACCTATGCGGGCGAGGGGCTCGAAGGCACGCTCGTCCACGTCAGGCAGGGACTGCCGGCGCCATACACGTGGACGCCGACCGGCCAGGCGTTCGAAGACCAGACTCCGCTGCCGCTGCTCGAGCCCGCCGAATGGGCCACGCTGGTCGGTGACGGCGTTCTCACCGACGGCAGCACGGTTACGCACGCGTTCGTGCCCTCACCGGCGCTGCGCCGCGCCAACGTGCAGACCGACGTCTTTCTGCTGGCCGCCGGCGACCTCGATGGGGACGGTCTCACCAACGGTGACGAGATCCGCAAGTACGGCACCGATCCCACCGTCGCCGACGATGGCGTTCCGGTCGCAGGCGCCCAGTTCGTGCTCGCGGACCGAGACCTCCGCAGTCCGATCGAGATCGTCTTTGACGAAGCGGTCAGTCTCGTCGCGGCGCCACACGCGGCGGTCGAGGTCGCCCTCGAGCCGCTCGGCGACGAAGCGCCGCAGGTTCTCACGGGTCAGGTGGTCGTCACGAGCGAGGCCGGGGACCCGACCGTGCTGCGGTGGACGCCGGACGCGTCCGTGGCGCTGGGTCGAACTTATTCGGTTCGGGTCGTGGCCGGAGCACTGGCAGCGGTCGCAGACGGCACGCTCACGCTCGAGCGGACGACCGTACTCGCTGGCCCCGAGATCGCCCTCTTCGCAGATCTGCTGCACCCCGACTACATCCTCGAGGATGAGGAGGCAGCGCTTCGGCTTCGCCTCCGCCGGGCAGGGGACGGGGCCTCCGCGCTGCTAGATCCGGATGTCGTCGACGGCGGCGACTCCCTGGTCGAGGCCTGGGGACTCGATCCAGAGATTCGTCGCTACACGCGGCAGGTTTCGGTTTCCGGCTGGAACTGGGTCGAGCTTGCGGCGCCTGGCGAGGCGAGCGACGGCGACTGGCAGGGGGACCTGGTGCAGGAGACGTCCCGCTACGACGGTCAGTTCAGCGAAGGCGAACCGATCAGCCTTCGCGTCGACCTCGAGCTGCTCGATGCGCAGACGCAGGCGCCTCGTGTCGCACGTCCGGCGAACGAGCACACGGCGCTGTACCTGCACCGCGGGGGCGACTTCGACGGTGACGGCATCCTCAACGAGGACGAGTTGCTCGGACACGGAACCGACCCCGGCAACGCAGACTCCGACGGCGATGGCCTCAGCGACTACGACGAGATCCATGTCTACGGTACCGATCCGTCGGACTTCGACGACGGTCCGGTTGCGGCCGACATCGTGTTCGTGCCTGCGCAGGGGGACCTTCGCACGGCGATCGATCTCGTCTTCGAGGTTCCGGTGGAGATCACGTACCCCGCAATCCCCTTGGAGGTCGTGGCGGTCGCATCGTTCGATGGGATGGGCGGTATGCCGGTGTCGGGCACGTTGGATGCCACCGAGGACCCGAGCGTCGTCCGCTGGACGCCGGATGCAGACCTCGTGCTCGGCTCGTCGTTCGAAGTGGGCCTGCCGGCGGGCATGGTCGAGTCCGCTGCCGACGGAAGCCCGAGCGCGGCGCAGGAGTTTCAGCGCTTCGGCCCGGAGGTGTCCGTCGCCGTCGATCAGGCGCGTGAGGGCTACTTGCTGCAGGGCACCCACCAGAGCCTCCGGCTGATCGCGGTGCGTGCCACCGGTGATGCGTCCGGTCTGACCGTGCACGAGCTCTTCGATCTCGCGGACTCCAACGTGCGGGTTTGGCCGGCCGATGAGGCAAGCGTCTCGAGCAGCCTCGAGGGCATGTTCGAGCTTCCCAGCTGGAACTGGGAGCGCGACGCGACCACGGGCGAGGTTTCTGGAGACTACGCAGAGGCGACCGGTTCGATGGCCTTCGTCGATGGCGAATCCGTCCTGGCCACCGTCGAACCCACGTTCTTCGACCCCGATGGGGCGCCGCGGCGTGGCGTTGCGGCGAATGCCGTCGTGCTGACGTGGCTGGAGCGGGAGGGAGACCTCGACGCGGACGGTTTGACCAACGCCGAGGAGGTCGAGACGTACGGCACCGACCCCGAGAATCCGGATACGGATGGCGACGGGGTCAGCGACGGTGACGAAGTGAACGTCTACGGCACTGATCCGCTCGGCGACGAGGTCGTCCTCTCCTTGGCGGACCCGGTTTTCGAGGCCGCGGTCGACTCGCTACAGAGCACGCTCGTACTCACCGCCAACGAGGCGATCGAGCTGCTCGCGGATGGGTCCGCCGCACTCACGGTACAGGCCGTCCCGGCGTGGAGCCTTGGCGCGACCCCGCTGAACCTCGCGGGTACGGCGAGCATCGATCCCGACGATGCGGCGCGGTTGGTGTGGGTCCCCAACAACGCCATCCCGCTGGGGCACCACTTCACAGTCACCGTGCCCGCGGGCGCCGTCCGAAGCACGGCGACGCTCAGCCCCAATGGTGGCATGAGCAGTGAACTCGATGGTCCTGAGGTCGGGTTCTCGATCGCGAGTCCCACCACCGAGGTGATGCTGGCGGGTGACGAACTCCCCATCACCATTCGGGCGCGCGAGTACAACGACGACACTCGGCGAGCCGCCGTTCGGACGCAGTCCAGCGATCTCGAGCTGTACCTGCCGGGTGATGATCCGGGCGTGGTGCCGCCGGCCTACGTCTGGAGCCTAAACATCGGCTGGACGAACGGAAGCCACATCGAGGAGTTCTTCGGGACGCTTCCGCCCGCGCCGCAGAGCACGCTGGACGCGTTGGTCGCCAGCGGAGACCTGGTCGAAGGCGATGTCATCCGCATGGTGATGCGGGCGGAGTCCAACCCCGCCCGGCTCGACATGATGACGGCCAACGTGGCGGAGCGGATCTACCTCTCCCGCGAAGGGGACTACGATGGCGATGGGCTGACGAACGCCGACGAAGTCGAACTCTACGAGACCGACCCCACGGTGCCGGACCTCGGGCTCTTGGTGCAGTCGGTCGGTTTCGTCGACGACAGCACAACCTACCGAACCTCGCTGCGCATTGCGTTCAGCGCCGACCTCGTCGACAGCGTGGCAGGCCCGACGACGGCCGTGCAGGTGCAGGCCCGCCCCGAGTGGCAGACCACGACACCGTTCAGCCTCTCCGGCTCGGTCGAACTCGACCCCACGGATCCGCGCGTTGCCATCTGGACGCCCGCCGAGGAGGTCCCGTTCGGACATCGCTTCTTCGTGACCGTGCACGCAGGGACGTTCAGCCGCACCAGCGACGGCGAGGGCAATGCCGAGCGGATGCTCGAGCTCCTCGGTCCCGAAGTCGGCTTCACGTTCTCCACGTTCAGTCCATCGGTGATGCTGGCCGGGGACGTGCTGCCGATCACGATCCGCGGACGCGAGTACAACGACGACACCCGCCGCGCCGCGGTCCATACGAACTTCAGCGACGTCGAGCTGTACCTGGCCTCGGACGACCCCAGCGAGGACGCCCCGCTGCACGTGTGGGACCTCGGCGATTCGTCGTGGCTCAACCAGAGTCACGTCGAGGAGTTCGCCGGAGAGCTCGACGCGGTTCCGCAGCCGGTGCTCGACGGCTTGCTGGGCGACGGAACGCTGGCCGAGGGCGACCTGGTCCGGTTCGTGATGCGAGCCGAGTCAAACTACGAACGGCGGCCCATGCTCAGCGCCAACGTCGCGGAGCGGTACGTGCTCTCTCGCGACGCGGACTTCGACGGAGACGGGCTGACCAACGCCGACGAGGTCGAACTGTACGAGACGGACCCGTTCGTGCCCGACCCGCAGCTTCTCGTGAAAGAAGCTCGCTTCGACGCGTCCGGCTCGGACTATGCGGTGCCACTGCGCATCGAGCTGAGTGACCCGGTCGATGGTCCGCTGCTCGACGCGACGACCAGCATCAGTGTCACCGCGCATCCAGCCTGGCACTCGTCGCCGAGTCCGTTCGCGCTCGGTGGGACGGCCGTCGTCGACACCGAAGATCCCCGGTTCGTCCTTTGGTATCCCGACGGCGAAACGCCACTTGCGCACACGGTGACGGTCACCGTGGCGGCCGGCGCGTTCGAGCGGCAGGCGGACGGCGGGCTGAACCTCGGCCGTACCGTAGAGCTCACGTCGCCAGAGGTCGTGTTCTCCTTCGATACGCCGTCCGACGAGGTCATGATCGGCGGAACCGAGTTCCCGACCGTCATTCGGGCGCGCGCGCTCAACGACGACACGCGCATGTCTGCGGTGTGGCGGAACTACAGCTCGATGGAGGTCTATCGCGTGGGAAGCGATCCTTCAGACACTGTTCTTTTGGACAGTTGGCCCTTGCTTCAGACCTCCTGGACCAACCGGCCCCATCTGGAGGAGTTTGGGGGAACGATGGCGGCCCTCTCCGAAGTCACGCTTGCCCAGTGGGAAGCCGACGGTGACATCGCCGAAGGCGACACCCTCCGGTTCGTGCTTCATGCGGAGGAGCACTACCTGCGCTACCCGATGTCGGTCGGCACGGTGCTCGAGCGCCGCTACCTCAGCCGCGACGGCGACTTCGACGGCGATGGTCTCTCCAACGGAGACGAGGTGGAGCTGTACGCGTCGGATCCGTTCGTCATGGACGAGGCGCTGCTGATCAAGAGCGCGACGTTCGGCTTCGGCGCGGAGCTGGACTACCGCACGCCGGTCCGCGTCGAGTTCAGCCAGGCTGTGGAGCCTGCGCTCGCCGACCCGAGCATGTTGATGACCGTTTCGAGTCAGCCCAGCTGGGGCTCGTCCACGCCGGCGGGGCTCCCTGGCCTGTTCACGGTCGACGTGGACGACGCCGCGGTCGGTTGGTGGGTTCCCGATGCGGCCGTTCCATTCGCGCACGACGTATCGATCACCGTCGAAGACGGGGCGTTCGAGCGCCTCAGTGATGCCGAGCCGAACGTAGAGCGGACGTTCGTCGTCCGCGGTCCAGACATCGGCTTCACGCTGGACCCATCGACGTCGGGCGTCATGTTGACGGGTGAGGATCTGCCGATCACGGTTCGGGCGCGGGAGTACGCCGATGGCGACGTGCGGATCGCAGCGTTCTACCGGAACTTCAGCGAGGTCCGGCTATACCTGGATGGGGACGACCCCGCGCTCGACGCTCCTCGGCATCAATGGGCGCTGAACTCGACGGGGTGGTCCTCACAGCCGCACCCCGAGGAGACACAGGGCACGTTGTCCGCGATCCCGATTAGCGTCATCGATGCGTTGGTCGCCGAAGGGGCGCTCGCCGAGGGCGACACGCTGTCCTTCTATTTGGAGGCGGAGACGCAATACAGCCGCGATCCGATGTTCGCGGCCAACCATGTGGAACTCGTGTACCTGACCGTCGGCGGCGACTACGACGGCGACGGAACCCTCAACGAAAATGACGCAACGCCCCTGAGCGGGCCATGAGCCGGGTCGACGCCCCGGGCGACAGGAGAACCAACGATGAAACGAAACGACACCTCACGACTCGTAGCCAAGGCGATGCTCGTCCTCCCGGTGGCTTCGTGCCTTCTGTTCGGTCTTTCCGGCTGTCCGAGCAAAGATGACGCGGCGGGCGGTCAGGCGGCTCCCACCGCCGACGCGCCGGCGGTTCTCGCGACGGTCGGCGACACGAAAATCACCAGCAAGGACTTCGAGGCCTACCTTCGGTTCAAGCGCATCGTGGTCCGCTCGCCCGAGCAGCTCGACGAGGAGCTCGGAAGGTTCGTCCAGCGTGAGGCTTTGGCGCAGGCGGTGGAGCAGGCAGAGGTCCTCGACCATGACCTCACCGCGGCCGAACTCGCCGAGTTCCGGCGGGAGACGCTCCAGGCTCGCTATTTCGAGCGGTTCCTCAAGACCGCCGTGACCCCCGAAGCCGTCCAGGCCTACTACAAGGAACACGCCAGCGACTACGAGACGCAGCGCGTTCGGGTCGCGCACATCTTGGTGCGGTCGAAGCGGAAGTCCACCGAGGACCAGCGCGCAGCGGCCAAGACGAAGATCGACGAGGCCTACGCCCGACTCGAGGGCGGGGCCGACTTCGCAGACGTCGCCAAAAGCGTCTCGGACGACCAGGTCTCCGGACAGCGCGGTGGAGACATGGGCTGGATCCGGGAGGGCGCGGTCGAGGAGCGGTTCAGCGATACCGCGTTTGCGCTGTCGAAAGGCGCGTACAGCGAGCCGATCGAGACCAACTTCGGCTACCACATCGTCAAGGTCATCGACGGACCGGAGGTTCGGAAGAAGCCACTGTCGGCCGTCGAAGGCGACATCCGCCACAAGCTCCGGGCGGAAGCGAAGGCCGCCGAGGTCACGCGACTTCGTGGCCTGCTCGACACCGAGGTCAGCCGCGGTGCATGGGAACCGGATGCGCTTCCGATCGCGGGCGGCGGACTACGGCCGGGACCGGGCGTGGTGCAGGCCGGTTCGGCTCGCACTGCGCGGGCCGATGCGGACACCGCGACCGCCGGAGCGCCGGATGCTGCGCCCTCGGAAGCCGCGGTGCCGGCCGAGAAGGGTTGATGGCGATGGATGTGAACAAGCGGACCAAGGTCGGGCTTGCGGCGGTTGCCCTCGGGGGCGTGATCGCTGCCTCGGCGGCGCCGTGGTGGGGAGAGCCTGAGCCTGAGCCTGTCGAGCCAGCGCGCGCTGCATTGTTGCCCGGCGACGACGTGGTCTTGGCGTATGTCGGCCCGCAGCGCTTGCCGGTGACGCAGTACGACGTGCAACAGGCCGCAGAGCGTACGCTGGGCAATCTCGCCGGCGTTGCGGTCGAAGCGGGCACCCGCGGGGAGATGGTTGACAGCGTGATCTCGACCCGCGCGATGGCGGTGCTTCGCGAGAGCGAGCTGACGCCCACGCAGGCGGCCGAGCTCGACAAGCGGGTGCAGGCGTATCGCGAGCGGCTGCTCGTCCGCGACTACCTCGACGCACATGCCGAGCCGGTGACCACGTCCGAGGAGGCGCTGCGCGCCTACTATGATGCGCACCCCGAGAAGTTTGGTCCGCGTCCCGAGCGTCACTTCGAGCTGGTGTACGTCGAGCTGGGTCGTGACTCGAGCGCGCGCCCGGGCCTCCTGCGCGCGTTGTCCGAGGTGACCCTTGCCGAGGACTGGCGCGGTGCGGTCGCGGAACGGCAAAAGAAGGGACTTCCCGTCGGCTTTCGCCGGGGCGATGCGGGCTTGGCCAACCTTCCCAAGCGCCTTCGCGAGACCGCCCTGAAGCTCGGCGTCGGTGAAGCCAGCACTGTCGTCATGGTCGGAGACCGGGCCTACGCGCTTCGGATGACCAAGCTCGGGAAGAAACCAGGCAAGACCTTCGAGGACGTTCGCGAACGCATCGCAAAGCTGCTCGAGCCGCGGGAGACGCGCGCACAGCTGCAGGCGGTCAAGGATGACGTGCTGGAGAAGGTGCCCGTCGAGCGCGTCGACACGGCGCGGCTGGCGGAGTCGGCACGGGGCACGCAGCGTCCGGCCAAGCGCGGGTAGTCGCAGCACCGGTTCACCACAAGGGCGCAGAACGGACGGACGAGAGCACGATGGTCAGGCGGATACACCACAGGCTGCTGGCGTTCTCGTGCACCATCGCGGTGTTCATGCTGCTCATCGGCGCGTGGTCGAAGCCCGCAAACGCCTCGACGCTGCCGACCCTGGAACTCGCGTCGACGCCTGCCGCGAGCACCGTTTCCGATACGCTGTTGATCGCCGGCGCCGCGCATGGCCATGGCGGTGGCATCAGCGACGTCACCGTCACCTCAGACCAGCTGGGTCTGACGTTCTCCGCCAACGTCGATGCCGGTGGGAACTTCTCGCTCACCCTGCCGCTCGAACTCGGAACCAACGCCATCGAGGTGGTTCCCATCGGCGGAACCGGGCTGCAAGGCACGCCGGTCTCCTTCGCGATCGAGCGAACGGTCCCCGCCATGCCGCTGCTGACGATCGACGAGCCGAACGTCAACTACCAGCAAACCATCGAATCCAGCGTTGATGTCCGCGGCCGCGTCTTCACGACGCTTCCCATCGAAGACGTGGTGGTGCGTATCGGGGCCCGCATCGCCGTTCCTACGCAAGGCAACGGTGCATACGAGTATGTATTCCCCGACGTCACGCTTGCCGACGGCCTCAATCAGATCGAGGTCACCGTATACAGTCAGTTCGGATCCGTGAACCAAGCGGTGTCGGTCGATCGGGTGTCATCGCTGAATCCCGACGACCTGGGCCCTCCGCCCACGATCGAGCTCGCGGTCGCGGATGACCACGTCGTGGTGCATGATGCAACATTCGTACTGTCGGGAACCGTCCACGCTGACTGCCTCGCAGCGCTCACGGTCGATGGACTCGCCCCGGATCAGGTGCTCGATGATGGTGGTGGAGTCTATTCATTTCATGCCGAGCTGACGCTCGAGTCCAACGAATCCTACGAGGTCGCGGTGCTCGCCTCATCGTGCGCCGGGGCGGAGTCTGGCGTAACGGTTCTGTTCGAGCGCGATGACACACCCCCGGTGGTCGTGTTCACCAGCCCGACCCCCCAGGAGGGCTTTCAAGCGATCACGAGCAATCCGCTGCGCGTGACCGGATACGTCGACGAGCCGAACCTCGTCGGCGCGATGTTCAGCGGCCATCCGCTGGAACTCGAGCCTGCCCTCGAGGCGGGCCGATGGACGTTCGATGTCACGGTCAAGCTCGACCGAGGGCGCGATACGGCCCTGTCCGTGACCGCGTGGAACTCTGCGGGCTTGAGCGCCACCGCCGGCATGGGCGTGCACCTCGATCATGCGGTTGAGCTCGAGCTCCTCTCTCCAAAGCCCGGCGACCAGTTCACGCTGGCCGACGGCGAGACCGAAGTCGCCGTCGAGGCGCGGCTGCGCGACGCTGGCTCGAGCGACCAGCTCTGGTTCCAGCTCGACGACGAACCGGCCGTCTCTGGCGGTGCGGGAATAGGCGACCACGGCGTCTTGCTCGGCCCCATCGCCGCGGGCGAGCAGCACACCGTCTCCGTGTGGGCCGAGTCGCTCGAAGGCACCGTGCTCGCACAGGTGCAAGAGAGCTTCGAGGCCGTCGACCTCGACTCGATTCCGCTGAGCATTCGCAAGCAGTCCCCAACCCAGGGGGCGCAGAACGTCGAGACGAACCAGCCGCTCACGCTTCACTTCAATCGGCGCATCGAGCCGTCACGGGTCGCGATCGAAGTTCGAGAGTCGGTGCACGGACTGGTCTACGAAGCGCCGTCCGTGGATACCGACCTGTCGAACATGAGCATGGTCGAACGCGTCCAGGTCGACCGCGAACAGTCGCCGGTCAGCGGGAAGACGCAGAACCTACCCGGAAATCGCATCTACAGCTTTTCCCCCACCAATCCGTGGACGTACGGAGCCGACATCGACGTTTCGATCCTCGTCGACGGCGTGCAGGTGCTCGCGACGAACTTCGAGGTGCGCGAGTTCCCGACGCTCGTCCACGCCTTCGTGCTCGACCGGGCCTTCCAACCTTTGGCGTCCGTCGACGTGAGCCTGCCCGAGCTCGAGCCGGCATCGCGCTTTGTCACCACGACCGATGCCAACGGTGCGTTCGGGTACGGCTGGGGATGGCCGGCAGATAAAGCTCTGCCGGCTGGACGGCATCGCGTCGTGCTCAACCCCGGCGGCGCGAACCCGCGGTTTGCAAGCGTGGAGCGATGGTTGGACGTCGTCGGCGGGGAGAACAACGGTGGACAGTCCTTCGTGCTGCCGGAGATCCCGATGGGTGCGCGGTTCACGTCGCTGTCCGGAGGCGAGCAGCACGTCCTGGAGAATGGACGCCTCGTGCTGGATTTGACGGATGCGACACTCCAGTTCTCCGATGCCTCCGACACCGGGCTGGTCGCGCCGCATCTGATCGACGCGGCGGAAGTCGGCTACCCCATCGCGGACGGCAACGTCTTGATGTTCGGCATTCGTCTGGACCCCGGACAGGTCGCGGTCGAGGGGGAGCTTGCGATCAACGTCGCGCTTCCGCGGCGCGGGGGGGCGTTCGAGTACCTCACGGCGCTGCCGCACGGCGAAGACCGCGACCCGATCGGACTCCTCTTTTCCGTCGACCCCGAGTCCCTCGCCCTCGTTCCCTCCGGCGTGGTCGAGTTCGACTCCGTTGCGGTTCGAGCCGTGATGCCGCGGCCGACCGACCGCGTGTCTCGCCTGGATGTGCTCGCGATCGGCCTCGTGCCCATCTTCGCCATGCCTACGGCGCTCTCGTACCTCGACGGTGACGTCGAGTTCGATGACGTCCTTTCTGCCTTGAACCCCCCGCCACAATGAACGACTCGACCCGAACCCGGCATCGCTTCCGCAGCTTCGTTCGTGCGGCCATTGTCGGCGTGGTTGCCTGCGGTGCGCTCGTCTCGCCCGCGGCGTGGGCGAGCGGACTCGGCGGCGTCGACATTGGCGTTGTGAACTCCATCTCCGGCGTCGTCGGCACCTGGGGGCCGGTGCTGGGCGAGGACGGGCAGGGCCACTGGGTCGAGCACAACCTGCAGGGGCTTCCGGTCGGAGAAACGACCTTCCCCCAGGCCGACGCGAGCGTGATGTCGGGGTCGGCAATCGCCGCACAGGCGACGTACTGGGAGGAGGTCATTCAGGAGTTCACCGACGAGTACGGCGTGGCGCCGCTCGAGCTGGACCTCACCGGCTACGCGATGAGTGCGGGATGCCGCAACTTCGATGGGTCCGATGGCGTGCCTCCCCAGCTTCCGCCGTCCATTCAGCGCGTGCTCGTCCCGCCCGCTGCGCTCGGCGGCGGTGAGGAACTCCCGCTTTGCGAGTCGGTGGTGATCGCGGCAACCGCACTGCCGGCGTCGACCGTGACCGCAGTCGTCGACGCCCAGCCCAACTCGGTGCTGCTGGGATCCGGCGGCGCCGTGTTGGCGATGGCCATGGGCGACCACTACTTCGCACTCGAGTCCGGTCTGGTCTCGGTGCTCGAAACCGGCGACGAAGAGACCAACGCCAACATTCGAGCAGCGTGCTTCGGGCCCGACGATGCACCCATCGAAGAACAGCGTCCCGCGGACTACTGGTTCGAACGCTGCGACCCCGGCTACATCAGCCATCTCAACCAGCCGATCGAAGGAGCGCGGGTCTACGTCACCGAAGGGACCGGCTCGAACTCGACCTACACGTTCACCAACATCAACGGGTACTACAACCTCCCGCTGGTCTTCACGCAGGCGGAAGCCGCCTACAACGCGGCCGTACAAGCCCAGCACGGATACACGGTCTTGACGGGCACGGCGTGGGATCACTACTACGCTCGGTTCTCGCGGTTCGGATCCGAGCAGGTTCTGCTCAACGCCTACATCGACAACTCGTCGTATCGCGTTCGGGCGGAGCTCCGCTACGACGCGTTCAACCCCAACGATCCGGCCGTCGGCTACTTCACGATCACGTCCCGCCGATACCCGGCGTTCGAGAACAACTTTCACGAGTCCACGTTCTTCAACGTTGCGGTCGATACGGCCACGGTCACCCTGCAGGCCCGGTTCCTTCGCGGACCGGAGCAGGCGTACGAAGTCGTCAACGAAGGGTTGGCGGCCTCGATCGGCGATGCCGACGTCATCGGTACCCAGACGCTCGGCAACGTGCCGGTGCTGACCGGAGACTTCAGCCTCTACGAGGTCAACCCGCTGCAGCGCAGCGACAGCCTCTACAACCAGGGGCTGCTCACGCACATCGGACGCGCCGACCTCACGAAAACCGACGTCTACATCTACAACGAGGCGACCGGCGAACTCGTCGGCACGCGTCAGGGCATTTTGGGGATCAACGAGATCCCGAGTGCGGAGGACGCCGGCGATGCTGCCGTGATCACGGCGACGACGATCGTGCGTGGTCCGAACAACGTCGCCGACGATCTCAGTCAGAACAACAGCGCAACGACCACAGGCCCGGGACTGTGGGACTGGGACTACATCGAGGCCGACGACGAGACCGTCGGAATCGGTGTGGTGCCGACGAACACCGTCGTCCGCGAAGCTATCGGTCCTGCGATCACCGGGCTACGGATGTACGACGGCGTCCGCGTGGTGGTCATCAACCGCGCGACTGGATACATGGGCAGCGTGCGCGGGCAGGTGAAACCCGGCCCCAGCGGCATGCCTGTGATCACACAGGCGGGCACCGATACGCAGATGCTGGACGTGCCGATGCGTCCGCCCAACCTCAAGGTGTCCGTCGAGCGTCGCAAGGATCCCGGCGGCAATCAGGGTCCATCGCTCGTCGGAGCAGATGGCGCCGGGCTGACGTCGGACTTTGCGCTCGTCGTTCGCACCGAGTGGTTCGCAGAGGACGGCACTCCGCTTCCCGAGGGCCTGCCTGGGTTCACCGGTCGCTTCTCTCGCGTCACCGACGGCCAACTGGTGCCGGATACCGACGGAGCGGACCCTGACAACATCGGCGAGTTTGCGATTGCCCCGGGCCGACACACCGTCGTGCTCAAGCTTCCGCAGGAAGAGATCGACCGGGAGCACTTCTACATTCACGTCAGCGGGGTGCCGCCGGCGGAGGTCATCAACTTCGCCAACGGCATGATGGGGGACGACAGCTCCCTCGGCGCCGACAAGTGGTCCACCGACGAAGTGTTCTACGAGTCGTTCACCGAGGACGGCGGCGAACTCGATACCGAGTGGACTGGCGTCGAGGTCGGCCCCGAGGTCGGTGCGGGGCTGGTGTCGCGGCCGGTTTCGTTCGTTCCGTTCCAGGTGGTTCGGTTCGACAAAGAGACGACTGCCCTCGCGGCTGCAGCCCAGATGCAGGCGCTTGGGGATGCGTATGAGGAGGGGGACGAGATTCCCGTGCTCGACGACATGCCCGTGGTCTATCGATGGCTCTATAGCCCGGAGATGCACTTCTCGCTGTACGATCTCGACGTTCAGTCCGTCGACGTGACCACCGGCGGTGACGGTGGGGACCCGAACGACCCCGCGTCGACGAACGTGGAGGTCACCTACGACCTCAGTGGAGCGGACGACGCAAACCTGCCGGGGCTCGGCGAGGGCCCTGGCGGTTCCAACGATGACGGAATCGTCTGGGGCGTCGGCTTCGAGCAGATCGACGCAATGCACGGGGACGACTCGGTCGTCGAGGGCGAGGACATCGACGACCAACTCGACGATACGGCCGCGGGAGACAACGGCCCGCTCGAGGAACTCACCGAGGAGGACCTCATCAGCCTGTCATTGTTCGTCGAGGGAGACGAAGCAAACTCGCTTTGGGACATCGATGGTCTCATGCTGATGCTGGTCAATCCTCGGGAGCTCGACTTCCAGGTCTACGAGCGCGCTACACCCGATGGAACGGGGCCCGACATCCAGCACAAGTCCGAGTTCCTGCGGTTCGTGCTCACCCGCAAAGCAGAGGTTCGTGTCGGCATTCGCTCGACCGATCCCGCGCAGCAAGACGACGTGCATTGGCTGTGGGGTTCGTGGAGCGTCAAGCGTGACCTGGGCGAGTACTTCGCGGTGGTCACCACGCAGGACGTCCTCGACGCCGGCATCTTGCCGGGCCACACCGACCCCCAAGGGAATCCGCTCGGGTTCGAGGTCATCATTCAAGCCAAGCCCGACTCCGACGACCCGTCGCAGCAGGACGAGAACGAGCTTCTCACCCACACCGCTATCTTCCCCGCCACCCTCGAGGAGCTGCACGAAACGGAGCCGCTCGTCGATGGATCGCTCAATCTGCAGCGGGTCGACGTATCCGTACCATCGCTCGGGCCCAACCTCGAGGTGGTACGCCGCTACTCGAACCTGCCCGGCGCATCGAGCTCCAGCCCGCTGGGAATCGGGTGGACGCACAACTTCCAAGACACCGCGCTGGGCGTTCAGCTCGACGATGATGGCGGCGCTCCGATCCCGCACTGGATTGCAGAGCTCCGCGCCCGCGCGCTGTTCGAGCGCGACGAGTTCTCACAGTTCCTTCCGACCCGCTGGAAAGAGGTCGCCGTGCGAGGCGTTCGCTTCCATCGAAATGGAGAGGCGTGGGAACCCGAGCGGGGCAGCGCCGGCCAGCTCGAGACGATCGTCGACCCTGACGACCCCGAGGGTCTTCGCCTGCAGTATCTGTTCACCGATGCCGCCGGGACCACGTATCGGTACGAGCGCCCGTCGCTTCCGGTGCCGCCGGACTTGCTCGAGATCACCGACGACGATCCGAGTACCGAGGAAGACGAGAGCAGCGAGCCGGAGGGTCCGACCGTGCACATCGGCAACTCGCTGCTGTATCGGATCCAGCTCCCGCCCATGCGGCTGGACCCGCCCGAGACCGCCCCGCCGAGTCCCGCCGAGCAGCGCATCGGCGACCCGCTGGCGGGACACGTCGTGCAAATCATGGCGAAGAACGGTCAGCGACTCGACTTCGAGTACGACCCCGTGCACTACAACGACGTCACCCGCGTGGTCGATGGCTATGGCCGGGCATTGGAGTACGCCTACGAGGATTGCGTGACCGACGGCGAGTGTCGGACCCACTCGGCTGCCTCGCGGCGCCTCACCCAGGTCACGCTCGACACGACGGAGCTGCAGAAGACGATCGCGTTCGACTATGACGCAGATGGCTACCTACAGCGCGCCAACTATGCTGGCAACGAGGAGACCTACGGGTATGCCCCGCAGTTCCCCGGCTCCGAGTCGTTCGTCTACAACCTGGCCCAAACCACGATCCCCGCGGCCGACGGGACCCCGGCGACGACCGAATACGACTACTTTCCCGCGGACCCGTTGGAGGCGATCGAAGCCTGCCGCCCCGATGGGGAAAGTACGGACTTCCCGCTCGACGTCGAGTTGTCCGACGTCGCGATCTTGCGCCATGAGGTCGTCTCGAGGACCACGTACCCCGAAGCCGAAGGGGAAGACGTGGAGTCCGACGATGGCGCGCCGATCGTGTGCTTCGGCTATCGAATCTTGCCGACCGGGCAGCTCGAGCGCATCGTCAGCAACCCGCGGGGTGAGGCGACGCGATACGTGCTCAACGAGCACGGGAACATCGTCGAGGTGCACGAACCGCTGGGGCGGGAGACGCACTACACGTGGAAGATCGACGTGGAGCCTGCGGACGCTCCGGTTCCGTCGAACGAAATCGTCGCCATGGTCGAGCACCTCGGCGACGCCGGAACGCGCTCGTACACGTACGACTACGACTTCAACGCGTGGGGCTACGTGTCCAGCAAGACCGTTCACGGTCCCACCGAAGCCGGGTCCATCGTGGAGACCACCGTCTTCGACCCGGCGCTGGGCCTCCCCACCGAACACACCGACCGCTACGGCGTGACCGAGCAGTGGACCTACGCCTCCGACGGGAGCATGTCCTCGTTCGTCGACGGGCGCGGCGACACGTGGACCTGGGAGAACACCTACGGTGGCGACGGCAACTTGGACCGGCGCTCGATGTTCCGGCAGGGCAACGCACAGCCGCTGAGCACCCGGTTCTACGGTGCCTTTGGATATGTTGATGCCGAGGTGGAGCACGTCCAATGCGAATCCGGTGCCGACAACCCCTGCGAGTCCCGAGATGAAGCCGTGTTGCGCGGCTACGATTCGATGGGCCGTGTCCTGTGGCAGCGGACGCCCGAGGGCGCCACGACCGAGATGACGGTCGACGATCACGGATCCGTCACGGCGGTGCTCCACGCGGCCTTGAACAGCTGTCCTGCGGGCGTTCCCGCTGCGCTTCAGCCACGCTGCAGTGGCCAACCGGGGTCGTCGGCCGTGTTCGATCCGTACGGCCGTAAGCTCAGCGAGACCGACACCGAGGGGCTCACCCTCGACTACACCTACGACGCACGGGGGCGTGTCCGCACGATCACCCGTTCGATCGATGGGGCGTCGCGTCAGTTCCACTACGACAACAACGGCAATGTCGTGGCGGAGAGCGACTGGGCCGGGAACTTCACGCATCAC
>CAYSPB010000021.1:0-36026 GCA_964432695.1 uncultured Nannocystaceae bacterium | reverse complement strand
TGGGCCGGGGGGTCGGGGCTCCTCCGGAAGCGCCGCTGGCGCTGTTCGCTGGGCCGAAGCGCCGGATGGGTTGCGCATGCGCTCGAGCAGGACGAGGCGGGCACGTTGAGCCGTCCCCCGGCCGAGTACGTCGGCCCGCCACCGGACGCCCCGGAAGCATGGCCGGCCCCTTAAATCTTCTTGCGCAGACATTTGCGTGCGACTGAGGCCGTCGTCGACCGTCTGGGATCGCGTACGCTCGAGATCCGCCATGCCTGCTGCGACGACGCGACCCCTCCTCTGTGGCCTGCTTCTGCTGGGCCTGGCCAGCTGCGACGCCAAAGTCGACGCCAGTACCACTCCACCGGAGCCGGCGCCGGTGGCGGTCGCCCCGGAACCGGAGCGCGAGCCGGAGCCGCCCTCGGCGCAGACGCTGCTCGAATCGACGGTACTCATCGCGACGCCGTGGGGCCACGGCACCGGGGTGATCGTCAACGAGGAAGGCTGGGTTCTCACCAACTATCACGTCATCGACGCGGGCAAGAACGAGGACTTCGGCTACGAGGCCACGGTCACGACCGCAAAGCTACAAGACGACGGCAGCATGGCCATCGATCAGAAGCTCGATGCGCTGGTCTACAAGGTGGACCCCAAGCGTGATCTCGCGCTGCTCAAGATCACCGACCCTCCGGGCCCGTTCTCCACCATCGCCCGTGCTCCCAAGGGCCCGATCCCCGGCAGCTCGGTGTCGGCGATCGGCAACGCGGGGGTGGGCTTCGGCTGGGCGATCAAACACTGCTCGGTCAACGCGGTCGGTACGTTCGAGAATTTCGCGACCGCGATCTTCACCGCGCAGCGGGAGGACGGCCGCACCGAGGAAGAACTGGCCAAAGCCAAGGAGGAGATCGAGAAGGCCAGCGCCGAAAAGGGCAAGCAGGTACAGACCGACTGCAACGTGCTGCCCGGCGACAGCGGGGGCCCGCTCGTCGATGAAAGAACCGGTCAGCTCGTGGCGTTGAACGCCTCGATTCGTCCCGCGACGGCCGGTTTCGCCACGCTCGGATCGGTGGCGTTCCACGTGCACATCGACGAGATCAACGACTTCCTCACCGAGGTCCCCGAGCGCCCCCAGGCCAACCTTCCGGACCCGTGGGAGGTTGCGGGCAAGGTGGGCAAGTTCATCGACTATGACGAAGATGGCGAGGTCGACACGCTGCGATTCGAAGGCATGTGCGACGGCATGATGTACTGCTACGCCGCGCTCACCGACATCGACCAGAGTACGTTTCGCAAGCGCAAGACCATTCCCACCGTCGAAGAGGTGTATGAGAAGCGCAAGTTCAACGCCGAGCTGGCCGCGGTCCGGATCGCTCGGCCACCGCGCAGCCTCGAGGGAGGACTGCCGGTCTCGGACCTGCTCGTCTTTGCCAATACCGACGGTAAAGGGGCCTACGACAAGCTCATCGTGCTCGACGGCGAGACCTACAAGACCCGCGGCTATACGGTCGAAGGTGAGTTCGTCTCCCGCGACGAGGCGCTCGACGAGTTCCAGCTCGAGAAGCTCGGGGAGCTGTACGACACGCCGCGGCTCAAAGCGCAGGCTTCGAAGTTCGCCTCGTCGATCGCGGGCCGTCGTAGCGATCCCAAAAACCCCGACAAGGCGCGGGCCCTCGAGGCCTCATTCCGCGATGCCACGGGCGACGGCAAGATCGACACCCTCGAGGCGCGGACCCGATTGGACACGCGGGTGCTCGTCGACCTCGATCAAAACAGCTTCGGCAAGGTTCAGAGCAAGGTGCAAGCTGCTGCAGCGAAGGCCGCCTCGAAGGAGGACGCCACCCGCGATGCCGAGCAGATCGCCGATGCTAAACTGCTCAAGAAGCTGCGGCGGGGCAAGATTCACGGTGAGTTCCTGGCCGTGCTGGGAACGCCCGTGAAGGTGTTCTACGACACCGACCACGACGGCAAGTACGACCTGCTGCTCGAAGGCGACTCGCTGGAGCGGGGCGTGGCGATGAACGCGAGCCGGCTCGACCGCGAAGGGCGGCGCAGCCCGGCACCCGAACACGTCGGTCGTCGACTGCTGCGGCCCTCGCTCATCGAAGACCCCGAGTATGCAGAGCGACTCGACGCGGTATTCGAGAAGGCCTTTCGCGTTCAGCCGCGGGCAGACCTCGCCGATGGTCACTCCTCGTTTCCCGAGTTCGACCCCGGGCGCGTCATCGCGGCCAACCCCGTGCCCGACTTGGGCAAGCAGGCCGTCAGCGCACTCGACCGAGAGGCGATCACGCTGTTGGCGGACCTCGACAAGAACTCGTTCCGGAAGAAGAGCACCAAGACGGCGCCCCTCGTTGAGGTCGTTCGAGACGGGCGCTACGATGCGGAGTTCGTCTATCGCATCAGCGGCATGTTGGCGTGGGCGTACTACGACACGAACAACGACGGGGCGATCGATCGTGTGTTTGTGTCGATGCCCGGCGACCCGCGACGCATCGGGGCGGCGTTCTCCTTCGACAAGAAGGGCGTGGTGACCCCGGAGCCCGAGATGATGGGCAAGGACATGTTTCAGGCCGAGTTGTTCAAGAACAAAGCGCACCGCAAGGCGTTCGGCAACGTGAAGTCGAAGACCGTCGACAGCAGTCGGTTTTGATTCGGGGAACCTCTCGATTCCCGACGCTGCGGCAGCGAAGCTGCCGCAGCGCCTCCCTGCCAGGGCGGGCTTCGCCCTCTCTGGCGGGCCTGTGGCCCGCTGTAGTGATGAAGGAGGGTGGCGTGGTGCTCTCGCGCCTCCCTTCATCGGAGCATTCGCGTGATGGACGGAGGCGGTGGAGAAGCTCGGTTCGCGTTCGCTGGTGGGCAGTTCGAGGGGAAGTGCGTGCGGTTGGGCGGGACGGTGGCAAGGGAGAGGGATGACGAGTGCGTTTTCGGCCGCGCTGGCGGAGGCGATGCAGGGGCGCGACCTCGCTGGGCGGCGATGGGTGTACGTGCCGTACGACCAGCTCACCGATGCGGTGGGGCCGCTCGCCGAGACCGAGCCGGGCGCCTTGGGCATCGTGATGGTCGAAAACCCGGACAAGGCAGGGCGGCGGCCGTATCACAAGCAGAAGCTCGCCATGGTGTTGGCCAACGGCCGGCACTTTGCGCTGGAGCAGGCGCGACGCGGTGTCGCGGTGCGTCACGTGGTGGCTCAAGGCTCGTACGCGGATGCGCTGCGCCCCGTGATCACCGAGCTTGGTCCGCTGGAGATGATGGAGGCTGCCGAGCGCGAGCTGTGGGTCGACCTCGTGCCGCTCGTCGATGAAGGCCTGCTCGAGGTCGTGCCGCATGCCGGTTGGCTCACCACCGCCAAGGACTTCGATCCCAAAGGCAAGGGGGGCCCGTACCGCATGGACGCATTCTATCGTCGGGTCCGCACGCGCACCGGACTGCTGCTGGACGAGGGCGGTAAGCCGCTGGGCGGCAAGTGGAGTCACGACGCGGACAATCGCCAGTTCTGGCCTGGTGACCCGCCGGCGCCTGCGCTGCCGCGGTTCGAGCCCGACGCGATCACCGAAGAGGTCGGCGCGCTGATTCGGCACCGCTACGAGCATCATCCGGGCGCGCTGGACTTGACTGCGCTGCCAGCCACCGCCGCCGATGCGCAGGCTCAGTGGGAGTGGGCACAACGGCAATGCATGGTGCACTTTGGGCCTTTTGAAGACGCCATGAGCCTCAGCAGCCGCACGCTGTTCCACACCCGGGTGTCGGCGCTCGTGAACCTGCATCGCTTGCTGCCGGCCCAGGTCGTTCGAGACGTCGCCGAAGCCGACATCCCCCTTTCGAGCAAAGAGGGCTTCATTCGGCAGGTCCTCGGTTGGCGGGAGTTCGTCCGCCACGTGCATCGAGCGACCGATGGGTTTCGCAGCCTCGCGCCTGCTGCCGATGCACCCGGGGATGCAGGCTACGAGCGCTGGGCGGGCTGGCCCTGGGCGGGAACGCAAACCGGGGGCGACGGGGGATCGACGGTCTCGTATCTCTGCGCCGACACGCCGATACCGCCCGCGTTCTGGGGCGAGCGCTCGGGCATGGCTTGTCTCGACGACGTCGTGAAGACGGTCTGGGAAGAGGGCTATAGCCACCACATCACGCGGCTGATGGTGCTCGCCAATCTCGGTTCGCTGCTCGACCTGTCGCCGCGGGCGCTCACCGACTGGTTCTGGGTGGCGTATACCGACGCCTACGACTGGGTGGTCGAACCCAACGTGCTGGGCATGGGCACGTTCGCGACCGGTCCGCTGATGACGACGAAGCCCTACGTCAGCGGAGCGGCGTACATCGACAAGATGTCCGACTACTGCTCGGGCTGCGGCTTTCACCCGAAGAAGACCTGCCCGTTCACGAGGCTGTACTGGGCGTATCTCGAGCGGCACCAGGACAAGCTGGCCGACAACCACCGGCTCTCGCTGATCATGGGCTCGCTGTGCAAGCGGTCGCCCGAGAACAAGGCCAAGGACGCGGCCACATTCGAGGCCGTACGCGCGGCGCTGCTCGCCGGTGAGCCGGTACCGCCGAGCCGTTGAGTCCGCGGCGCGGATTGGCTACAACGGCCGCGGATGCGCACCAAACTCCTCGTGGGCGGCGTCGTGGTGGCGTGCGGGCTTCCAGCGTCGGCCTCGGCAAGCCCCGTGAACACCGAGCGCATGGCTTCTGCCGTCGATACAGAGGGCTGGAGCGCCACACTCGATGCCAAGGGCGGCTATCGCGACGGCAACGTCGACAAGATCAACGCGTCCTTCAGCGGCGGTCTCCAGTACGAGACGTTTCATCCCAGTGCCGAAGGAGCGCCCAAGTTCTTGCGTGACCGCTGGCTGCTCGCCACCAACGTCGCGTTCGTGAACTTCAACGGCAACGACGTCACGGACAGCGGGTTCATGCACACGCGCTACACCCGGATGGTTCGGCCGCGCATCGGAGGCGAGACGTTTTTGCAGGCGCAGTACAACGCGTTCACGCGGCTGCGCTCGCGCATGCTCGTCGGTCTGGGCGCGCGGGCGGACATGGTTCACCGCAGCGCGTTTCGGCTGTGGGGGGGGAGCGGCTACATGCTCGAGTACGAGGTCAACGCCACCGCGGTTGGCGACCCGCACCCTGCCGAGACCTTCAATCATCGGTGGACCAGCTACCTCACGGCCGAAGGCACCGTGCTCGATGGCCAGCTGAGGCTGCGCAACACCGCGTACGTCCAGCCGCGGATCGACGACTTCTCCGACGTTCGGTTTCTCGACAGCGCGCAAATCGAAGCCGCGGTCGGCAAGGTGTTCGCGCTCGGCATCGACTTCGAGCTGCAGTTCGATTCGCGACCGCCAGCGGGCATCGCCAAACGCGACGTGCAGCTGGGCAGCTATCTACGACTTCGGTTCGGCTAAGACACGGAACTCTCGCAGGCTACGCGCCTGCGTCGACGCGGAGGCGGGCCGCGCCGCGCACCTTCTTGAGTTGGTGTTCCCAGCGGAGCGCGTCGCCTTGGGTCTCGAATGGGCCGTACGTGCAGCCGAGTCGCCAAGGTCGTCCCTGGCGCGTCGATTTGGCACCGCCGGAAAGGCGGCCGTTGTGTTGGTCGAGTCGGCGCCGGACGTCGTTGCTGACGCCGACGTAGGTGCGCGCGCCCCAGATCGACACCAGAACGTAGACGAACCACTGCACGAGCGCAGGTTCGCGCGCTCGCAGGCGTGAATCAACCGACTGCGCGGCTGCGCTGGGTTTGCGGACGCGTGGGTGCGGCGGCGACGACCGTCGCGCCCTTGGGCGGCGCTGGCCAGAACGGCATCGGATGCTCGGGCGCCATGGCGAGAACGGTGCCGTGTGGGTCGGCGACGACGTCGTCGTCGGTCATGTCGATCGGGATCTCTTCGACGACTTCCTCGACATCGACGGAGTCGAGCACGAGCACTTCGTCGCGCGACCACTGCCAGCTGGTGTCGGGTGGCTCGACGACGTCGAAGTCGCCGGTGTCGAGGTCGTACTCGTCGGGTTCGTCGTTGTAGATGTCGGGCTCGTCGAGTGTCTCCACGCGCGTTTCCACCCCGGGAACGGCGTCGAAAACGTCCGTGTGGGAGTCTTCGGGTACGGGCTCGTAGATCGCGGTCGAGTGCTCGACGGGTGCATCGTTGGCCGGGCTCGGCGCGTCGGGCAGTCGCATCGTCGGGACCACCGGGGCTCCACACTCGAAGCAGAACTTCACCGCCGCGTGCAGCGGCGTATCGCAGTGCGGGCAGGGCTCGACGGGAACGTCGAGGGCGCGATAGCGCGTGGTGTGCTTCGGCGTGCGGCTGGACATGACGAGGGCCTTCCCGTCGAGAAGACGGTCCCGGCTGCCCGTGGTCGCAGGCCTTGGCCAAAAAAGGCGCCACACGGGGTCTCTCACGCGCCGACTCGGGCATTTGGACGCAGGCGGCGTATAATCCGCCGCAGTGATGGCCCGCACGTCCAGGATGTGGTTCTCGACTTTGCTCCTGCTTGCCGCCCCCGCGGTGGCCACGACCGGCTGCGCCTCGAGTGCAGCCGTGGTCGAGAAGGATGGCAACTACGACTTTGCCGCCGCACAGACCTACGCGTGGGTCACGGACGAGCCCGTGCTGATCACCTTCGGGGATGACCAGCCCCGGGTTCGCACCAAGGAGAACGAGATGCGGATCCGGGCTGCGATCGACCGCGAGCTCGAGTCGCGCGGCATTGCGAAAGTCAGCGCGGACGAGGCCACGGTGCTCGTTGCGTTCTCGGTGGGCGTGGACATGCGGTACCGCCTCGAGGGCGGAGACCGGACCAGCAACTTCACCGACGGGCCCGGATCGAAGCAGACCAAGGGCACCTTGAACATCTACATGCTCGACCGCGAAACCGATGCAGAGGTGTGGCACGGCAGCACGTCGAAGTGGCTCAAGAAGACCGACGATCCCGAGGCGATCATCAACGAGGCCGTCGGCACCATCATGGCCAAGTTCCCGTAGGGCGACCCGCCGCGTGAAGAAGCGCCGTCGGCTCGAGGCCGCCGGCGCTTTTTCGCGCCCGTCGTTCGACTTCAGCCTTTGCAAAGGTGGGCACAGGTCGACGCACAGGCCTTCAAACGCCGTCGTTGGCTGGCGTGTCCCGAGTTAAGTTCGACACTGACGCCGCCGGCCCGCACGATCGAGAGGTGAGCGGATACGGCGGTAGCACCCTCCCCGAAATCGTCCTCGTCGGGCTCGACCGCAACGAGAGCAAGATTGGGACGATCTTCTTCTGGGTATGTCTGCCGTTCGTCGTTGGTCCGGCCATCGGATACTTCGTGACCGAGGGCACTCAGGCCGAACGCCTACCCGCACTGTACATCGCGGGCATGTTCAGCCTGTTCGCGGCACTCTTCGGGTTCATGTCGCGCAAGCGGTATCGTGTGCACCGCTCGGCGTTCGCCAAGACCCTGCAGCGCGATCCGAGCCAGGTGGTCTCGGTCTCGGCCGAGATTCAAGTGCCCAAGCCCGGTGGTGTGGCGCACATCGCCGTGCCCTTCGACGGTGAGTCCGAGTTCGTCCCGCGCCCCGAACAGTTCTCGCGGGTGCTGTTCTTCAAGATGTACCCGCGGATGTGGGTGCACGTGAAGCTGAAGGGCAAGCTCGTGGCCCGCCAGCTCGTCGTCCCGCAGCACCGCGGCGGGGAGTTGCTCTCTTGGTTGTTCGCGACGGTCGCGGCCGCCAATCCGCAGTGCGAGTGGGGCGACCGAACGATTGCCGACCACACGGGAGGCTAGTGGCTTGGAACCCAGTACGGCCGCGCCCGGGTTTCGCACCGGCGCCTACAGAAGCGCTTCGATTTCGCGGCGCAGATCGTCGGGCGTGGTTCGGGGGCCAAAGCGCGCCACGACTTCTCCGTTGCGGTCGACGAGGAACTTGGTGAAGTTCCACTTGATCATCTTGGTGCCGAACAGGCCTCGCGCCTCGTCGGTGAGCTTGAGGTACAGCGGATGTGCACCCGATCCGTTGACGTCGATCTTGCGGTGCAGCGGAAAGTTGACGTCGTACTGCGTCGTGCAGAAGCTGCGAATCTCGGCCGCGTTGCCGGGCTCTTGACGCCCAAACTGGTTGCACGGAAAGCCGAGCACGCGCAGCCCTCGGCCGGCGTACTCGCGGTGCAGTGACTCCAGGCCGCGGTACTGCGGCGTAAAGCCGCACTTGCTCGCGGTGTTGACGATGAGCAGCACGTCACCGCGGTAGAGGTCGAGGGCATACACCTCACCGTCGATGCGGTGCACTTCGATGTCATAGATCGACGCGGCCATGTCGGGAGCGGGCTATTCGGGTTCGGGCGGGGGCGGGGGCTCGCCTTCGACGCAGACGAAGACGACTGGATCATCCACGCATACGTTGTCGCGACACTGCAGGTTTCCTTGGCAGGGTGGCGTGTCTTCGCAGGACTCACCCAGTCCGGGGCGGCGCACGCATACGTCTTCGACGCACTGCGCGTAGGGTTGGCAGCGGCCGAACACGCACGGCTGGCCATCGCCAGGCGCATCGACGCAGGTGTTGCTGCCCATGTCGCAGACTTGATTCACGTCGATGCACGAGCCGCTCTGCAGAGTCGGGTTACAGGCCTCCCCCGCGGGCGACAGCGTAAAGCACTGGTTCATCGCGCATCGCTGGCCATCGAGGCACTGCTCGTTGGTCTCGCACGCCTCGCTGGCGTCGACGCGCGGCTGGCAGGTGCCGGTGGTTGGGGGCTCGGCGCCGTCTTCGGTCGGCGGCGCGGCGCAGTAGGCCGTGTCTTCGCAGAGCGCCGTGATGCGGTCGCCTTCGGGCTGCAGCGGGCACTCCGAGCCAAGCCCGAGCTCGCGGACCTCGGTGCAGACGCCGGTGCAGCACGCCTGGTTTCCGGGGCAGCCGGTCTGGTCGCAGATCGATCGGTCGCCGGCACATTCCTGGTCGGCGAAGCAAGGGCTGCCTTCTTCGACCAGGCCGATGACGGCGGCCGCCTGCGCTTCTTGGATGAGCCGGGCGTTCTCGATCGTGTCCTCGCAGCCGATTTCTTCGAGCAGGTCGACATACGCCAGGGCGGCCTGGGGGTCGTACTCGACGCGCTCGAGCGCGATGCCCCCGATCGCCTGGATGTAGCCGCGGTCGATCTCGAAGGCGCCGATGCAACTGTCTCGGTCGGGTGCATAGCCACAGCGGACGAGGTAGTCGCAGCGAGCGCTCCGCTCTTCCTTGGCGAAGTCGAAGGACTCGAGTCCGGGGTCTTCCTCCTGATCGCAGCCAACGGGCGAGACGAGCAGCGCGAGGGTCAGCGCGAGCAGACGTGGTCGGGGCACGGCTCAAGGAGACACTCCCCGCCACCTTCGGTGCAAGGGCTGTGCGTCCCGTCAGGCCGGAGGTATGCGTTGTCCCACCTTTCGCGCGCCCGAGGGTCCTGACGCAAAACGAGCGTTGGTCAGGAAAACCAGACCCCGGCCGGGTGCCGGGCCGCGAGAATGAGGGGACGGCGGGTTTGGCCCGGTGCTCGCACTGCAACGGCCCGTATGCGGGGTGCGCATCGGATCGCGTGGCTTCTGTTCCTGGCCATGCTGGGGGGATTTCCCGTGTCCGTCCGCGCCGCGCCCACGGAGGCCGTGGTCGAGGCCGCGGTAGAGTCGGCCGCTCGTGCGCTCGGGGCCCACAGCCAGGGCGACTGGGAGGCTGCGGCACGGCACGGTCAGGAGGCTTTGGACGTCCTGGGTCCAGGGCTGGGTTGGGCCGAACCCGAGGTGGTCAAGCCGCTCCTGGCCATCACGGTGGACTCGCTGATGAAGCTCGGCCGCTCCGCCGAGGCGGATGCGCTGCTGAAGAAGCACAAGGATGCGCAGGTCGAGACGCCTTCCGCGCCGAGGCCTGCGCCGGACGCTGCGAAGGCGGAGACGCCCATGGATGCGGCCTTGATGGTCGCCGCCAAGGCGTATCGGGCGTTCGTAGTCGGGCAAGAAGACGAGGCGCTTCGACTCGGTGCTCAGGCGGTTCGTGAAATCGAGGCGATCGACCCGAATGCGCCGTCGCTGCCCGACATGCGCAGCCTCGTCGCGACGCTGCACGGGTCGCGCCTGGAGTTCGGCCCGGCCGTCGCACTGCTCACCGCGAACCTGAAGGCGTCACAACGTGCGGCCGCGGCGATCGACGAAGCGCGCTGGCGCATGGCCCTGGCTCGCTTGGCGCTGCAGCAAGGAGACATTGCGGCGGCGCGGGCTGGGTACGAAGCCGCTGCGGCCCTCGGCGTGGCGCAGCGCGACCTCGAAACCCAGGCGCGGGCCGAGGGCGGACTCGGTGACGTTGCGTCCCTTGAGCAGCGGGAGGTCGACGCGATCAAGCGGTACAGGCAGGCGCTTGCGATGCACGAGCGTCGTCGGGACTTCGGCGCCAGCCATCTCGTGGCGCCGCTGCACGACCTGGGCGTGACCCTCGAGCACTCCGGACAGTTCGAAGAGGCGGAGAGGGTGCTGACGCGGTGCGTGGCGATCGCGGAGCGGTCGTTCGGCAAGACGACCCCCGCGACGTGGAACGTGAAGCACTCGCTGGGCCGTCTGTATCGCTCCGCAAAGCGTTACGACGACGCAGTCGCATTGTTTGAAGAGGTTCTGGCCGAGCAGGAGGCTCAGCTTCCTCCGACCTCCCCCGGTCTGGCCGCAACCATGAACCACTTGGCCGAGACGCTGTGGGCGCGCGGAGGTGCCCGGCCGCGTGTAGTGGGTCTGGCAACCCGGGCCGCCGAGATCCACGAGCGTGCGATGGCCTCGGTGCTGCGCTCGGGGACCGAGGGGCAGAAGCGGGCCTACCTTGCGCGGTACACCTCGGGCACCGATCGCATTCTCAGCTATGCCGCGCGCGATGCTGCCGAGACGCCGGCCGCGGTTCGCCTGGGCGCCGCGACCGTGCTCCGTCGAAAGGGGCGCCTGCTCGATGCCGTCAGCGACCAGTTCGCGCTGCTGCGCTCGCGGGCGGATGCGCAGACCAGGGCCAAGCTGGACCGGCTGATCGCGGTGCAGGCCCAGCTGGCTGCGCTCGCGCTGCGGGGCCCCGATGAGTCTCTGCCCGCTCGAGAACATGCAGCCCTCACGGCGTCGCTGCGAGAGGACGTCGAGACCCTGACCAAGGAACTCGCCGACGTCGTTCCCCCCGACGAACAGGGGACGGTTCAGCTCGAAGACGTAGCGGGTCGCCTGCAGGCGGATGAAGTCCTCGTCGAGTGGGTGCTCTACCAGCCCTTCGACGTGCACTACCGCAGCATGAACACCGCGTTTGGCCCGGCCCGCTACGCGGCGTTCGTGGTGCATCGCGACGGGACTACGGGCGTGGTGGATCTCGGGGAGGCTGCGCGCATCGACGAGGCCGTCGCATCGATGCGACGGGCGCTGGCCGACCCGCGCTCGGACCCGACGTCGCTGGGGCGACAGCTGCACGGCTGGCTCATGGCGAAGGTCGAGCCGCTGCTGAAGGGCAAGACGACCGTGTACCTGTCTCCCGACGGCATGCTGAACCTGCTGCCGTTTGCGGCGCTGGTTGATGACGATGGTACGCACCTCGTGGCGGAGTACACGTTCACGTACCTCTCCAGCGGGCGAGACCTGGTGCGGCTGCAGGGGAAGGACGCACCGCAGTCATCCGCGCTTTTGATCGGTGCACCGGCATTCTCGGCCAGTGGTGCCGGAAGCAGAACTGCGGGGAACGGAAGCCGCGCGGCGGGTTTGTCGGACCTGGTGTTTCCACCGCTACCGGGCACCGAAGGCGAGCTCGACGCGCTCGAGGCGGTGGTGCCCAGAGCGCGTGTACGCCGAGCGGCCGCTGCGACGGAGTCGACCGTGAAGCAGGCCGAAGCACCAGTGGTGCTGCACGTCGCGACGCACGGGTTCTTCCTCGCCGACGAGCGAACCGCGTCGGCCAGCGGACGCGGTGTCACCTATGTGAAGGGGGATGCGGTCGTTCGGCCCGCGGCCGACGCCGAGAACCCGCTGGTCCGCTCGGGTCTGGCGCTCGCCGGGGCGAACCTGCGCGCCGGGCCCGACGGTGAAGACGGCATTCTGACCGCGCTCGAGCTCGCGTCGACGAACCTGCACGGCACCGAACTCGTCGTGCTCTCGGCCTGCGAGACCGGCGTTGGCGAGGTCCGCAACGGCGATGGCGTGTACGGCCTTCGGCGCGCCCTCGTGATCGCGGGCAGCCGGAGCCAGGTGATGTCTCTGTGGCAAGTCGACGATGCAGCCACGCGGGACCTGATGACCGCCTACTACGGCCGGTTGCGGAAGGGGGACGGCCGCTCCGAGGCACTTCGAGCGGTTCAGCTGAAGATGCGCAAGAAGAAGGAAACCGCACACCCGTTCTACTGGGCCGCGTTCATTCCCAGCGGAGACGCCTCGTCGGTGGCGCTCGCGCTGCCCGAGCCCGAACGCGTGCGGACGCGTCGGGCTCGGCGTCGCGGTGGGCTGGACCTGCTCGACTATTGGGAGGACTCGTTCGACGACCCGATGCTGACCGTCGGCGCCAGCTACCTCAGCGTGCTGGGAACTCCGCGCATGGACGGTGTGCCGGCCGAGCACCTCCGCGGTTGGGACGTTCGCGTTCGTGGATTCACGCGGCCGCACATCCAGCTCGGCTTCGACCTCAGTCGTCAGGTATGGCGCGTGCCGCTGAGCGAGCGCCGGACCAAGCTGAACGTCAATCGCCTGGAGTTCGTTCTGGGTATCGACGTGCTCCCGCTGCCGTATGATCTGCGGGTCCGCCCTGCGTTGGTCCCCTACGCCGCGCTGGGCTTGGCGTGGGGCAAGCTCCGCGACTCGCCCGACCTCGCCGGTCGCATCGATCCGTTCGTGGGCGGGGCAGGGGCGACGCTGGGCAGCGACTTCGTCCTCTACATCCGTCCCGGCGATCGGTTTCTGATTGGGCTGCGTGGGGGGGTCAGCAAGCCCTACTACCGTCTGCGCGCCGAGTCTGAGCGCCTTGCCCTCGACGACCAGTTCCCCCGCGCCCTGCGCTGGCAGGTGGGGATCGACTTTGGAGCCACACCATGACCCGTACCAGCCTCGTCCTGTGCGCCGCACTCGCGGTTGCAGCCTGCAAACCAGATACCGATGCTCGCCAGCCCGGGGGCGACGTGACGTGTCCCAATGGGACGCTTCGACCCCAGATCGACTGCTCCTCCGACCTGGGGCTCAAGGGGCGAGTCGTCGACGCCAACGCTTCGCTCGGGCGGATCGGCTTGGGGATTGGAGCGTCCTACGAGGAGGGCGCAGTCGGAGCGGTGACCGATTCGACGTACCAGCTCGCGTTGCAGCTCGAATCGCTGTGCAAGGACTACAACGCCTGTGCCGTCGACCCCGTGGGCTACCAAGCCGCCTCGTCGGAGATTCGTACGCAGCTCTCGGAGCATGTCCGTCTGGTCGGAAGGCTCGAGGGCGCCGCGTCACCACAGGCGGGTGATGCGGTATGGAGCAACGCGCGACCGGACCTCGCGGCGGCGCGCGTGGCGGCAGACGTCCGGGTCGAAGCCGTCCGCGCCGGGTCCAACGAGACGGTTCTCCATCGAAGCGGCGACCGCCTGCACAGCGGCGACGGCTTTCGCGTGGTGCTCCGTCCCTCGGTGCAGGCGCATGTGTACGTGCTGCTGCTGTCGAGCCAGGGCGAGGGCAGCGTGCTGTACCCCGACGCCCGCATGGGTACCCGCAACCCGGCCTCGGGTGGGGCCGAGATCGCCATTCCGCCCGATGGCCTGTTCGTGCTCGACGACGTCGCGGGCACCGAGACCGTGCAGGTCCTCGTCTCCGCCAAGCCGCTGACCGACCTCGAAGCTCGTCTTGCAGCGATGCAAGGCAGCGGGTCCGCGGCGCAGCCTCGGCCGGTGCTCCAGCGTGTGGGGGAGCTGCTATGCCCACCTGGCGGAAGACGAGGCGTGCACTACGAGAAGGCGTCCGCCGCCTGCGATGGCCGGACCCACCGGGGGGTAGTCTACCAAAAGACGGAACGACCGCGGATTGCGGCCGTTCCCGGAGATGACGTCGTCGTGCTGCAGCACGTCGTCGAGCACGATTGAGCGCGTTCAATTCGTCGAGCGGAGCACGGTCAGCGCATTGTCGGCAAAGGAGGAGACCACGATGTCTTCCACGCCGTCTCCGTTCATGTCGCCGGTCTCGATGGTCTCTGCGACGTGGCCGATCTCGATGTCGACCGGGTCTGCGAAGTCGCGCTCGGCGCTTCCGCGGACGATGCTGATCTCGTTGCGGTCGTCGTAGCCGATGATGAGGTCGTCGATGCCGTCGAGATCTGCATCGACGACCCCGATGGTCTGCGCACTGCCCGAGGCGACGGCGACGTTGACCTGGTCGAAGCCCAGCGCGCCGTTGCCGAATGCCACGCGGAACAGGACGCCGTCGGTGACCGCGATGTCGACTTCGTCGTCGCCGTCGAAGTCCCCGAGCACCATGTCGGTGGCCTCGGTGGTCTCGAGCAGCGGAAACAGCTCGACGTTGCTGAGCGTGCCGTCGCCACTACCCAGCTGAGCGCGGACCTCGCTGTTCTCGGCGTCCATGGCGAAGTCGCCCACGTACACGACGTCGAGCTGATCGTCTCCGTTGAGGTCGGCAAGCTTCAGGTCGTAGACGTCGCCGAAGCTCCCGATGTCGGCGCTGCCGGTTTGCGTCATCGTACCGTCGGCCGCGATCGTGTAGACCTCGAGGCCGTCGAGCGCGGGCACCACGAACTCGTCGCCGGCCAACCCGTTCATGTTGCCGACTGCAACGCCGAAGGCCTCGGTGCTTTCTCCGTCGTTGAGCACATAGTCCCCCGACGTGTTGCCCGACGCGGTGTAGACGACCGCACCGGAGGTGGAGATGAGGATGCCGTCGAGCACGTCGTCGAGGTTGTAGTCGGTGAAGCCCATGTGCGCGATCGAGGACACGCCGTTGAACGTGCTGCTCGTGGCGAGTCCAAACTCGCCGTCTGCGTTGAAGCGCACGATGATCTCGCCGTTGGCAGCGGAGTAGAGCAGGTCGGCGTCGGCGTCGTCGTCGAGGTCTTCGAGGTAGCCGAAGCGGTAGAACGTGCCGTCGAGATCGAAGAACGCTTCGTAGCAGACCTCGCCCGCGACGACGATGCCGTCGTCGCACTGGGCGACAGGCTCGGGCTCGCCGGTGGAGGAGCTGTCTTCGCCGGATGACGTCGAGCTCTCCCCGTCCGAGGTTTCTCCGACGCCGGTGGTGGTCTCACCGGTCTGCTCGGTGGTCGAGGCATCGCCCGGGTCTCCTGCCGACGTGACGCCAGCGGAGCTCGAGTCCCCATCGCTGGACGTACTCGGGTCTGGGTCGACGCCCGTGGTCGGGTCGGCGGTGCTCGAGTCCGAACCGGCGTCGGTATCGGTGTCGGCGTCGTCGCTGCCGGGGTTGAAGCAGCCGGCGGTCAAGCATCCCAAGAGGCCAAGGCAAACGGAGGCACGCATCTTCATGGTCGGGCAGGGCTGGCCGCGGAGCCGATGCGGAGATCGACACCGTGCCCTCATCATCATTACGTTCGACGTCCGTCGTGGCGAGCCCGTGAAGGTGACGTTGCCTGGAAACAGCTGTAGCCACTCGGGTCCGGCAGATTTCGCAGCGGCCACGTAGGCGGAGGTGGGGGAGCCGGAATTCCGCACCCACTACGCAATTCCAGCAATTGTCCTTGGCCGCCGGCGCGCGCAGACTTGGTGGAGGGGTCTTCGAGTCTGTGCGACTGACCATGCGAACGAGAGGAATGATCGCGAGGGCGGGTTTGACCGCGTTGGGCGTCGTGGGCGCGCCTTCGAGCGCGCAGGCCAAACCGCCGGGGCCGGCGCGGGTGTGCGAGGTGTACCCGACGATGCCGGCATGCGCGGGTGCGGTGCCCGACTGCACGCTTTGCCACCAGAGCGCCGGCGTTGCGGTTCGGAACGCGTTCGGCGAGCAGGTGGAAGACGTTCTTTGGGCCGGGGACGACGTCGTCCCGACCGACGAGGAGTTCACGGCTGGGCTCGAAGAGGCGCTCCTGGCCGTCGAGGACCTCGATGCCGACGAGGACGGGGCCAGCAACGTGGAGGAGCTGCTCGCTGGGTCGGACCCCGCCGACGCCGACGACCTTCCCGGCGAGGCGACGTGCGAGGACACGACGGGCAGCGAGGCGTGGCAGTACGACGTGTGCAATCCCGATGCCGCGTACACGCTGCGCAAGGTGATGCTCGACGTCTGTGGCCACTCACCGACGCTCGAGGAGCTCGAGGCCGTCACCACGTCCGAGGACCCGAGTGAGCGCATTCATGCCGCACTCGACGCCTGCCTCAACACGGAGTTCTGGCGGGGTACCAACGGTGTGCTGTGGCAGCTCGCACATCGCAAGATCACGCCGCTGCCCGCGATCAAGTCCGGCGCAGGTGAAGGGGGCGTGCCGCTGGCGGACTACGACGACGACTACAACCTGTTCGTGTACACGCAGACCGACAGCCGCGACGCCCGTGACCTTCTTCTGGCGCAGTACATCGTCGGCCGCACCGAGGGCGACACCACCGAGTACTACGAAATGTCCGAGACCGAACAGGAGGCGCGCAGTCTCGACGCGCGCGTCTTCACGCCGGTCGAGCAGCGCGCGGGCATGATCACCAGCCGCTGGTTCTTCGTGAACAACACCATGTTCACCGCGGTCCCACGCACCACGGCGGCCCAGGCGTATCGGGCCTATTTGGGCTACGACATCGCCAAGCTCGAGGGGTTGGTGGAGCCGCCCGCCACCGCGACGCTGGTGGACTATGATGCCAAAGGCGTCACGGACGAGACGTGCGCAACCTGCCACCGTACGCTCGATCCGCTGTCGTATCCGTTCACCCGCTACAACGGGATTGGGGGCAGTGGAGGTTCGGGCGACTACGATGCGAACCGCTTGGCATCGTTCGTCGACAGCACGCAGCCCGACGTCGACCAGACGCCCGAGGGCGGCTACGTGCTCGGAGAATCGGTCGACGACCTGGTGCAGTGGGCCGAGGTCGCGGCCAACAGCGACGCGTTCGCGGGGGCCACGGTAATGGACTACTGGGTGCTGCTCGTCGGAGAGCGGCCTTCGGCGACCGAAACCGAGGCGTTCGTGGCGTTGTGGTCCGACTTCGCGACCGTTCACGGCTACGACGTCGAAGCCATGCTTCACGACCTCATCGATACGGAGGCCTATAGTGTTCCCTGAGCGGCTGATCTGGATGTGCGCGGGGGCTCTCGTGCTGGGCGCCTGTGGCGGAGGTGGAGGCGCGTCATCGGGCGCGAACTCCGGGTTCACCGATAGCTCGACCGAGTCGGGCACGGACTCCGCCGGGACGCAGAGCGGTGGGACCGACTCGGACCCGACCGAGCCTACAGACCCTACGGACCCTACGGACCCGACCGGCGACACCGACGACGGCGTTGCCGACCAGGCGCCTTCGGCGCGGCCGCGGGTGAAGTTCAAGACGGCCGAGCGGTACGCGGCCGATCTTTCAAACGCCTTGTCGCTGCCAGTCGACGGCCTCTGCTCGGAGCTCGATGCGTTCGACTGCGTCACCGTGCACCGCGTGGCGCTCGGCGAGGTCGATGCGTTCGGCCTGCGGCTGCTCGAGCCGCTGGAGTCGACGCCTCTGACGGCACCGATCGCGGTCGATCGGATCGGTTTGACCGCCTGCGGCGAGCGAGCCGCACGAGACCACGCGGACCCTCAGGGGGCGTCGACGTTCGTCGAGGTTGCCGGCATGGACGAACCCGACCTGGCCGCTCGCGAGGCCGTGGTCTCTCGCCTGTACCGGCAGCTACTACTCCGTGAAGCACGGGACGCCGAGCGAAGCGCCGTTGCGGCGATGTATGACGACCTGCCCGCCGACGGGCGGTCCCAAACCTGGTCGCAGATGGCGTGCTTCGCCATCGCAACCTCCACCGAAGCGTTGTTCTACTAGCCATGGTTCACTTCAAGATCACTCGACGACGTGCGCTGGCAACCTTGGGCGGCGCAGCTGCAGGAGGCTTTGCAGGCTTGTC
This sequence comes from uncultured Nannocystaceae bacterium, assembly GCA_964432695.1. Classification (GTDB taxonomy): domain Bacteria; phylum Myxococcota_A; class Polyangia; order Nannocystales; family Nannocystaceae; genus CAJXVA01. The sequence goes on along the minus strand of CAYSPB010000021.1, from coordinate 18,031 downwards.
CGGCATGGGGCACGGACGGGCCGGCGGATCCGAAGACCCGCGCTTCCTGATCGTGCTGTGCGGCTCGGGCGGCGCATCGATCATCGATGGCGCCCTGGCGATTCGCGAGAGCGAAGCTGGCGTGGCTGCACCTACGATCAACTGCTTTCCAGATGTCGCGGTCAGCTCGACCGACGGCGTCGCGTTCCGGGCCGTCGACGGCTCACTCGGTTCTGTGGGGGCGATCCCAATCTCGTTCAGTACCCAGCAAGCCGAGTTCGTCAGCACCCACTACCAAGACATGATGGTCACCACGCTCACTTCGACGAGTGTGAACCACAACGTCGCGCAAGAACGAGCGGTAACCGGCAACGCAGCGTGGCGCGGGCGTACGATTCAGGAGGCGGTCGCGAATCAATACGGCGCGGCGTTCCCTCTTCCCAACGTGCATCTGACCACTGGGACCGGCTTCACCGTGCGCGGGGCCGATGACTCGCTGCCAGCGTGGGCGTACGGCGAGCAGGTCGCCGACCCCACGCTGTGGCCACTGGCACTCGATGGAGCGCGCGGGACCACGTACCCGGTCGACGCCGGTGTGCTCGCCACGGCGCGGGCCCTTCGCAACGACGTGCTGGACCAGAACTCAGCGTTCAACCAGGCGTTTGCGGGCGCCGACGCGGTGCGAACCTGGACGGGCCTGCGTGGCAGCACTCAGGCAGCCGTGGAGCAGGCGGCGCTGATCGACAAGCTGTTGTTCGTGCCCGACGAGGCCCCCTACAACCTGGGTGCACGCGGGTTGACGCCGTCTCCGGACGCGGCGCTGGTCCGCAGCGTCTTTCCCAACTACGACTGGGATCCCCTGCACGCCCAGGCCGCGCTCGCGTTCTTGCTGATCAAGAATCGGGTTAGCGTGACGGTGACCCTGGGACCTAGCTTCGACCTCGTGCTCGAAGACGGAACCTCGCTGGGCGGCGGTGGTCTGCCCGAGGGCTCCATGGCGAACCCGCCGATCGCCTTCGATTTCTCTCATCAGGGACACCGCAGCACTCAGGCGTTCATGTGGAGCCGCCTCTACGGGGTTGCGAACGGCCTCATCACGCTGCTTCAGGGCGAGGAGTGGGCCAATGGGGAGAGCCTCTGGGACCGCAGCATGATCCATGTGGCGACGGACTTCGGTCGCTCGAAGACACGGGTTGCCAACGTTCAGGACTTCGGTACCGGCCACGACCTCAACAACGGTCTGCTCACGATATCTCCGCTGGTCAACGGCAACACGGTGCTCGGCGGCGTCGAACCCACCACGGGAATGACCTACGGCTTTGACCCGGGCACCGGCGCCCCGGATCCTGGTCGAGAGATGAGTGAAGAGGAACTCTTCGGCGGTCTGCTGGGTGCACTCGGCGTGGACACCGATGGTGAGACCGACTCGGTGCCCGCGATGGAGGCGTGAGCCTCAGGCCAAGCCGACGAGGGCGCGGCTCTTCTCCCACAGGGCGTCGGCAAGTGCGTCGTCGGCCACCTGTGGGTTCGGGCTTTCCATCGGCCAGCCACCGCGGTTGAACGACTTGTCGCGGTATACGCCCAGCTGGCTGTAGTACTCACCGGGGTGCTGCTCGACGTCGTCGGCGAGCGCGGCGTACAGCGACGACTGCGCGCCCTCCCAAGGCTCGATCATGCCCATGAGGCCGAACACCGGGCGAAGGATGTAGTCCTGCACCCAGACCGGCATGCTGTGGCGCGCCAGGTTGGTGCGGACCCAACCGGGGTGCACGCTGACCGCCGTCACGCCCGTGCCTTCGAGGCGCTTGGCCAACCCCTTGGCATGCAGCACGTTTGCCAGCTTCGACTGGGCGTATGCTTCCCAGCCGTCGTACTTGCGGTTCTCGAAGTTCAGGTCGTTGAGGACGATGCGTCCTTCGCGACCTACGGCCTTGTCGTGGAAGCAGCTCGAGACGTTCACGATGCGCGCGGGGGCTCCCTTCTTGAGCGCGTCGAGCAGCAGGTCGCTGAGCAGGAAGTGGCCCAGATGGTTGACGCCGAGCTGCATCTCGAAGCCGTCGGCGGTCTTCTTGTCGGGGGTGTTCATGACGCCCGCGTTGTTGATGAGCCCATGCAGGGTGTCGTGCTCGGCGAGCAGATCCTTCGCGAACGCGCGGACCGATTCGAGGCTGCCCAGGTCGAGGCGGCGAACCTCGGTCTTGGCCCCGGCATGCACCTGGGCGATCTCGGCCTCGCGTGCCTGTCCTTCTTCGACGCGCCGGCAGGCGAGCACGACCTCGGCGCCCTGCTTGGCCAGCTGCTGCGCGGTCTCGAAGCCGATGCCGGAGTTTGCCCCGGTGACCACGAAGACGCGGTCGGAGAGGTCTTTTTCGAGCAGCGCGGGTGGGCACATGTGGGGCTTGGCCATGGTGATGGCCAGCTTACGGCACGAATCGCGTCACGGTTACGCCATCGTTGCTCGGCTCGGCGTCGAGCCACGCTTCGGCGTCGGCATCCGCGGACAGCTGCGCAGCGAAGAACGCCGTCACGTACGACGCGGTGAGCTGGCGGCCGATGTCCGCCGGGAGGTACGTGAACGGTTCGCCGTCGGTCTGCCGCACCCCGTCCCCGCAGCCGGGCGCGAAGTCGTCCACGATGCCGCACAGGTCCGACGGGCTCCAGTGGCCGGCATCGGCGAGCTCCACCAGCCAGCTGCCGCCGGGCATCACGGCGGCATTGCCCGCCAGCAGGTTGTTGCCGACCGCCTGAATGCTGTTGTCCTCCTCCGTCAGGAGGTAGAGCATCGGTTCGGCGATGTTCGCGGTGGCGACGCCGGGGAGTAGTGGGTTCTCGACGGGGGCGGCGATCGCCACGCCGGCGACGAACCGGTCATCGTCCTGCAGGACCTTGCCGGTGGTGGTTGCCCCGTAGCTGTGTCCGAACATGCCGATCGCGGTGGTGTCGATCGCGGCGGCGACGGGGCCCTCGGTCGTAACGGCGTCCAGCGTCGTACGGACGTCGATGGTTCGCTGGTCGAGCCATTCGCCGTTGAGGGGCGCGGGGGTGCCGGCGAGGTTGTCGAACAAGGTGTCTCCGGTGTGCGTGACGCCGACCACGATCATGCCGTGGCTGGCGAGGCGCTCGGCGATGAAGCTGGACGACACGCCCAAGCACGAGAAGCAGTGCGAGTAGAGCACCGTGGGGAACGTGCCTTCGGCCAGCGGTGCATCGAGCTGTGCTTCGGCGTCTGGCCGCACGCAGTCCTGCGGCGCGTCGGCCATCAGCGTGGTGAGCTGCTCCGCATTGGCCTCGTCGACGAGGTCCGCGAGAGGCGTGGTGCCCGAGGCATCCTCGCTTGGATACCAGATCGTCGCGCGGACGGTTCGCTCACCTTCGGTGACGAGCTGGGTCGTCACGCCGACGCCGAACGAACCCCGTGCTTCCCAGGGGACACCGGCTGGGCTGCCGGTGGAACTTCCCGTACTCGATGAATCGGCCGCGTCGCTCGTACTCGCATCACTGGCGCTGGTACCGGTTCCCGTCGTGGGGTCACCGGTGCTGCCCGCGCTCGAAGGCGAAGTCTGCATGCCCGAGCTGCCCTCGCCGGCGGGAGCATCGTCAGAACCGCAGGCGGCTGCCGCCACCAAGACCATCGCCAGAACGCGTCGCATCCGCCGCAGGATAGACGCGCGCAGCTCGTGCCGGAAGGATGCGCTCCGTCAGGGCCTCCCTTCTTCGCCCGTTCTCGAGGTGAGGCAGGCCGCGTCCGCATCGCGGTCTGGCGCTGCGATTTACGTCGGCTTCATGCCGGGCGCGCCCGTTGTGTGGTCGAATGAAGCATGCGGAGGGGAGTGGTGGTCGTGCTGTCGATGCTCGCGGTGCCGAGCGTCGCGCAGGCGCACTCGGGCGGGGCTCAAGGTGGCTCGTGCAGCGGGTGCCACGGATCGGGCGAACATGCGGTCGTCCTGACGAGCAGCCCGAGCACACTCCAGCCCGGCGACACGGTCGAGATCACGCTTCGGGTCGAGGGCCCAGGCAACGTTGCCGGCATGTTCGTCGCGCCCGACGGCGGTGGAAGCGTCGCGCCGCTGCCCGGCCAGGGCATGGCGCAGGTCGGCCTCGGCCTCACGCACACCTCCCCGCGCTCGGTCACCGGCGGTGGTGCATCGTTCACGTTCGCGTTCGAAGTGCCGAACACGCCCGGCGCAACGCGCTTCTCGGTCGCCTCGGTGCTGGCCAACGGCAACGGCAACAGCGGCGGTGACCAGGGCGACGCCCACGACCTCGACGTGGTGTACGGCTGCGAAGCACAGACCTACTATCGAGACTTCGACGGTGACGGCTATGGGCGCGGAACCTCGCCGCGCGTCTTTTGTGCTGGCCAGGCGCCGAGTGAATTCGCGCCGACGGGCGACGACTGCGACGACAACCGCGACACCGTGCACCCCGGCGCCGTCGAGTTCTGCAACTTGCGCGACGACGACTGCAACGGCGAGATCGACGACGACGCCATCCCGGTCGAGCAGTATCCGGATGCGGACGGTGACGGCTACTACAGCCCGGCCGAGTACCGCAGCGGGGAGTCGTTCGTGGGCTGCGTGCCGACCGACGGATGGGCGGCGGAGGCGGGGGACTGCGCCGAGAACGACGAGACCCGCAATCCAGGCGTCGAAGAGATCTGCAACCTGTTCGACGACAACTGCGACGGCCGCGTCGACGAGCGCGTGCGTCCGACGTGCGGCGTCGGCTGGTGTCGGCGGGAGTCCAACACCTGTGACCTCGCCGGCTGCGTCCCCGGTGAGCCCATCGAAGAGATTTGCAACCTGCTCGATGACGACTGTGACGGCTTTGTCGACGAGGATGCGCCTTGCGATCCCGGCCTGGCCTGCATTGCTGGCACCTGCCGCGAGCCCGAGGAACCTCTACCCGGCGGGACCGGCGATACCGGAACCGATGAAGGTGGCGAGGGCGGCCGGGGCGAGGGGTCCTCGACGGCGGCCGGCGAGACCGAGCCAGGCGCATCGGCCACCGGCGAGGGCGGTGGTTGTGCCGTGCGGCGCGGCGGCGCGGGCTCGCTTGCAGTCCTGCTGCTGCTTGGCCTCGTCCGACGCCGCCGACGTCCACGCTCAGCGCTCGAGCACCGATGAGGTGTCCGCGTCGCGTTCGGCCCAGAGCGCGGCGACCAGGCCCTGGTAGTGCGCCGTCTCGTCGCTGAGTTCGGCCTCGCCGCGAAGCGCCCGTCGGGCCGCGGCTGGTCCACCGTTGTACGCGGCGGCAGCCCATGCGACGGCGTCGTCCGCGGATCCCACGGACGCAAATCGGGCGAGCTGCTGCGCGAGATACCACGTTCCCAGATCCAGGTTGAGCGCCGGGTCCTCGAGGTCTTGTGCGCGGGGGACGTCCATGCCTCGCTGGGTCGCGATGGCCTCGGCGGTCGAGGGCATCAGCTGCATGAGGCCGCGAGCGCCACGAGAGCTCTTCGCGGCGGCGTTGCCCCGCGACTCCAGCAGCACCACGATCGCCACGAGGTCGGGGTCGACGTCGTGCGCGGTCGCGGCTTCGAGGATGTGTGCTTCGTGGGCCGAGACCGAGGCGGGCAGCCACGCGATGTCGAGCCCGGCCGGTTCGTCGGGGCTGGCCACCTGCGCGGCGGCGTAGCTCGACACGCCGAGCGCAGCGACCACTGCAAGGGGCAGCCACCAGCGGTGGCCCACAACGGTGGAGGGGGAGCGTTGAACGATGCGTCGAATGCGTTTCATCAGAGGTCCTGTCGTTGCGCCGACGGCCAACGCCGGCACGCCCTCAGCCCGCCGCGCCTCGAGCTCGGTCAGGGCACGAGCGTAGGCGAGCGGGTCGCGGAGCGTGTCGACGACGAGGTCGTCGCAGGCGTCCTCGCGGGCCTCGTCGAGCAAGGCGCCGAGCCACCATAGGACCGGGTGAAAGAAGAACGCGATCTCGACGATGCGCTGCAGCAGCCGAAGCGCGGGGTCGCGCCGTCGAAGGTGCGCGAGTTCGTGGGCTACGATGGCGTCGAGCCAGGCAGGAGGCATCGACATGGCGAGTCCCAGCGGCAGCAAGATCATGGGTCGCAGCCAGCCCACGACCAATGGGCTGTGTACTGCCGGAGACTCGACCAGCGCCACGGCTCGTCGAACGCCGAGCCGAGACGCAAGCGCGCGCAAGCGAGGTGTGAGGTCTCGAAGGGGTAGGCCGGTCGCGCGGAGTCGTTGAATGGTTCGCAGCTGCAGGGCCGTGCGAACGCTGCAGAGGGCGACGCCGAGCATCCATCCATGGGCGACGAGGGGCAGCCAGGATGATGGGGTTGCGGCCGCGGTGACGGGCGCCGGACGGCCGAGCAGTGTCAGGAGCGTCCATGCAAGCAGCAATGGGGCACTCATCATGGCGGCGAACAGCACGGCAAACCGCGTCGCGGCATCGAAGCGTCGCCACAGCGGTTGTGCGAGCCAGACGAGGGCGCCGAGCGCGAAACCCTGCACCAACACCCGTAGCAGCGCGATACCCAGCAGCGCGCTCACGCGTCGTCCCCCTCTTCGAGCTGGTCGAGAAATGCCCGCACTTCGGCGATGTCGCCCGCGCTTGCGTGCTCGGACGAGAGCGCACGCATTACCAGCGACGCCGTGGAGCCGCCGAAGGCTCGGTCGGCGAGGTCGTCGACCAGCGCGTGCTGGATGGCGTCTCGATCGACTGCGGCCGCATAGACGTGGCTGCGCTTGGATGCGTCACGCTCGACGAGGCCTTTGTCGAGCATGATCTGCAGCAGCTTGAGCACGGTCGTGTAGCCGATGCCGCGCTCGGGCTCGAGCACCCCATGTACGGCGCGCACGGTGCTGGCCCCGTGGCTCCAGAGCACCCCGAGGATCGCCATTTCGGCCTCCGTCGGCCGTTTCTCCTGCATGCCCAGATTAATACGAATGTCTTCGTAGTTGTCAACGAAGAGTTTCGTACTTTGTTCGGTAGCCTGCGCCCATGCCCAGCGCGCGGGAGCTACTGCTCGGTGCCATCGCGGGTCACGGTGCACGCGTGGCCCTTCACCACGGCGACGTCCAGTGGACGTTCGCCGAGCTCGACGCGCAGATGCGGGCGTGGGCCGGCACCTTCGTGCAAGCGGGGTTGAAGGCTGGCGACCGCGTCGCGGCGCTGTCGCCTTCGAGCCCGCATCTCGTGGCCGCGATGTTGGGAGCCTACGCGATGGGAGCGGTCTGGGTGCCGATCAACACCCGCTATCGCGCGGGCGAGATTGGGCACATTCTCGATGACGCGTCGCCGAGCCTGTTGCTGTGCGCACCGAGCTTGGCCGAGGCGCTGCCCTCGGACGTGTCGATGCCGGTCCGCGATTTCACGCCGCCGCCCGCTGCCACGTCTTCGCTCGCGGCGCTTCCCGACTCCCATCCCGCGCTTCTCATCTACACCTCGGGCACCACGGGTCGCAGCAAGGGCGCGACCCTCAGCCATGGCGCGGTGGTGGCGGGGATCGGAGCGCTGACTGACGCGTGGGGGTGGTCCGCGAACGACGTGCTGAGTCTTCAGCTGCCGCTTTTTCACGTGCACGGTTTGTGCATCGGTGTCCACGGCTGCCTGCTGCACGGCATGACGATGCGGGTGCACACGAAGTTCTCCGCGCCTGCGGTCGTCGGCGACGTACGCGACCACGGCGCGAGCGTGTTCATGGGCGTGCCCACGATGTACACGCGCCTACTCGCCCATCTCGACGCAGCACCGCAGGACGCCGAGGCGTTGCGGTCTGCCCGGTTGTTCACGGCAGGCAGCGCTGCGCTTCCCGCAGCCGATCTCGAAGCGTTCGAGCGCCATACGGGACACCGCATCCTCGAGCGCTACGGGATGAGCGAGACGCTGATCACGTTCACGAACCCGCTTGAGGGGGAGCGCCGCGCGGGCTCGGTTGGCCGCGAGGTTCCCGGCGTGACATCGAGGGTCGTCGACGATGCGGGTGCGCCCGTGCCCGACGGCGAAATTGGGGAGCTCCAGGTGCAGGCGCCGGCGCTGATGCGCGGCTACTGGAACGACCCCGAGGCCACAGCGGCGAGCTTCGATGGCCCCTGGTTCAAGACCGGTGACGTGGTCGTGCGAGACCAGGACGGCTACGTGCGCATCGTGGGGCGTAAGTCGGTGGACATCATCAAGAGCGGCGGATTCAAGATCAGCGCGCGCGAGATCGAGGAGGCTCTGCTGCTTCATCCAGCGGTGGCCGAGGTGGCGGTGGTCGGCATGCCGGACCCGCAGTGGGGGGAGCGGATCGAGGCCGCCGTGGTGCTCGGGGGGTCGCTCGCGGATCCTACTGAAGCCCTCTCGGCGCACGCGCGCACGCTGCTCGCCGACTACAAGACGCCCCGCGCGGTTCACGTTCGCGAGGGTCTGCCGCGCAACGCGTTGGGCAAGCTCCAAAAGGTCGCGCTCAAGCGAGCGCTGCAGGAGTGCTCTGATTCCGCCTGAGGGACCGCCGCAGGGCCCGATCGGGTGCGGGCTCGCGTCCAGCGCCTAAGCTGGCGCGGTGCTCGAGCGCTCCAGCGTCCCCTCGATCCGCGTCCAGGCTGCCAACGACGCCCCCGTCCATGAAGACGGCGACTACGTCCTGTATTGGATGATCGCGTACCGCCGCCACGACTACAACTTCGCGCTGGAGCGTGCGGTCGAGTGGGCCAAGGCGTTGGGCAAACCGTTGGTGGTGCTCGAGGCGCTCCGCGTCGGCTATCGCTGGGCGTCGGACCGATTGCACACGTTCGTCATCGAGGGCATGCGCGACAATGCCGAGCGCTTCGAGAAGCGCGGCGCGACGTACTACCCCTACCTCGAACGAGCCGAGGGGGAGGGCAAGGGCCTGGTGGAATCGCTGGCGGAGCGCGCGTGCGTGGTCGTGACCGACGACTTCCCGTGTTTCTTCTTGACGCGGATGGTCGCTGCGGTCGCGGGTCGACTCGCGACATGCCTCGAAGTCATCGACGGCAACGGACTGCTGCCGACGCGCGCCACCGACAAGGTCTACGCGCGCGCGCACGACTTCCGCCGCCATCTGCAGCGGACGATGCCCACGCACGTTCACGAGTTTCCGAAGGCGGATCCGCTGCGCGAGGCCGGCCTTCCCTCGTTGGGGGCGTTGCCCGAGCACGTCATGCAGCGATGGCCCGCCGCCACGCCAGACGAGCTCGCCGACCCGCCGATCGCGTCGCTGCCGATCGATCATAGCGTGTCGGCCGTGCCCATCCCCGGCGGCATCGCGGCGGCAGGTGCTCGCGTGACGGCGTTCCTCGACCAGCGGATCGGGCGCTACGGCAGCGACCGCAACCAGCCCGACGTGGAGGCCAGCAGTGGACTTTCGCCGTATCTCCACTTCGGCCATATGAGTGCGCATCGGGTGTTCCGTGAGCTTGCGGCGCGCGAGGACTGGCATCCCAGCGTGTTGGTCCCCAGCTCCGGCGGCAAGCGAGAAGGGTGGTGGCAAATGTCGCCCGACGCGGAGTCGTTCCTCGACGAGCTGATCACGTGGCGGGAGGTCGGCTTCAACATGGCGACCCTGCGCGAGGACTACGACCGGTTCGAAAGTCTGCCCGCGTGGACGCTCAAGAACTTCGACAAGCACGCCGGGGATCCCCGAGACCACGTGTACGACCTCGAGACTTTCGAGCGTGCCCAGACGCACGACGACATCTGGAACGCCGCGCAGACAGAGCTCGTCACGACGGGTCGGATGCACAACTACCTGCGCATGCTGTGGGGCAAGAAGATCCTCGAGTGGACGGCGCGACCCCAGGACGCGCTGGAGGTCATGATCGAGCTCAACAACAAGTACGCGCTCGACGGTCGTAACCCCAACTCGTACAGCGGCATCTTCTGGTGCTTGGGCCGGTACGATCGGGCCTGGGGTCCAGAGCGACCTATCTTTGGCACCGTCCGCTTCATGAGCAGCGACAGCACGCGAAGGAAGCTGCGCATCAAGCCGTACCTGGCCAAATACGGTGCCGCGCCGCAGGCCTCGCTCTTCGGATGAACGAGTGCTGCGTGAGACGGTCCGTGCATGCGATTGGGGTTGTGGATTGCGTGTGTGACGTTGGCATGGGCGACCGGGTGCGATGGCGGAGGCGGCGGAGACGACTCCGGTGGAACCTCGAGCAGCGGTGACGTCGACCCGTCCACCACGACCTCCGACGACACGACCGGCACCCCCGAACCGGGCTCGACCACCGACGTCGAACCCGAGTCCAGCAGCAGCAGCGCAGGCTCGTCGTCGACCGGCGAAGACCCCAGCGAGTCCGACTCGGACACTGACGGTAAGGGGCTGCTGACGCTGACCTCGGTCCCGTCGGCGCCCGGAGAGACCCTCGAACTCAGTGCCGAGGGGGCGATCGCGGGCGGAGACGGCTGGCAGTTCGAGTTCACGTTGAACGCCACGCTCGAGTAGAGCCGTCACGGCCATGGCTCGTCGCAAACGCGTCGTGGTGCTGGGGCTCGGGGATACCGGGCTGCTGGTGGCGATGGCGCTCGGGCGTTGGCACCAGGTCACCGCCGTCGCGCCCCGCTCCTTGTATCTATCGTCGCAGAACGTCGGTGGACGGCTCGCCTGGCCGAAGACGTGGGCCCGGAGGTCGACGCTCGACGTCGGGCGGTTCGCGAGGCTCGACGGCGTCGCGGTGGTGCAGGGTCTCGCGCGGTCGGGCCTAACGTACGAAACGCCTGGCGACCCATCGGGAGCGCCGTCGGAGTCGTCTGGTCTATTCGGTCAGCGTCTCGAGCACCTGGCGAATCTCTGCGAGGTCAGTATCGCCGGGCAGGGCCGCTTCGGCAGCGGCGAGCGTCTCGAGGGCACCCATCAGCCCCAGCGCGTCGCCCAGGTCGCGGTAGGCCTTCAGTGCTTCCGCATACTCGAAGATTGCGGCCCCCTTGAGCAGCATCGGGTCGGGCTCGGCGAGCAGGTCGGCAAAGCTGATCGTCTGCGTCACTTCGCGCTGCTCGAAGGTGACGGCGTCCTTGAAGCGCGCGGTCACGACGATCTCGGCATCCTCGGCGGCGAGTTCGGGTGCGCAGGTGGCGATGGTCTGATGGAAAACCATCGCGTCGTTGGGTGCGAGGTGCTGCGGCTCGATTTCGGTTGGGTCCGCGCTGAACTCCTCTCCGCTGAACTTCACGATCTCGAAGCCGGGGGGCATGTCGAGGCGCACCTGAACGTCACGCGCGGCGACGGCCATCGTGCTCAGGAAGCGGTCGCCGAAGATCTTCTGGGCTTCTGCCTCGCTGTCGATGTACACCGATGCGCCCTTGCCGATGTCGGTTACGTGGTCCATCAGCTGGTCGTTGTAGCTCTCGTCCCCGACCCCAACGCCGACCATGTAGATGCCGTCTTGATCGTTCGAGCCGGCGTACTGCGCGATGATCTCCTCATCGGTGATCCCTGCGTTCGCACCACCATCACTCATGAGGACGATGCGGTTGATCCGGGTTTCATCGAAGGAGGCGTCAGCCAGGCCGTAGCCGGCGACCAAGCCTCCGTGCAGGTCGGTTCCGCCGCCGGCTTCGAGACCGTTGCAGGCGTCGACGACGACGGGGTCGTTGGGGCCGCTCACATCGTGTCCGGCAAGAATCGTCGCGTTCGCCGTGTCCCAGCCGACCATCGACACGATGTCGCCCGAGCGCAGGCTGCTGGCGATCACCCGACAGGTTTCCTTCTGCAGCTCCATCGGTGACCCCGACATCGAACCGGACTCGTCGAGGACCAGCGTGATGTTCATCTTGGCGCGGTCGGCTGCCATCATCGCGGGGCTGGACACGGCGATCTGCAGCTTGAACTCGCCCTCGGCTTCTCCGTCGCCCTGCAGCAGGGAGGTGTGCAGCGCGAGCTCGCCCTGCTCGGCGGCGGGGTAGTCGAAGCTGTAGTAGTTGAGGAACTCCCAGGGGCGAATCGGTGCGCTCGAGAGGCTGTTCCAGGCGCTGAGAACCGCGTTGCGGACCTGCACGGGCGAGGACATCGAGTTGGAGTCGTCCGGGGACAAGAACAGCTCGACCGGGGTCTGGTCATCGCAGGCGGGCTCGCCCGTCGATGTGCTTCCGCCCGTGCTTCCTTCATCGGGTTCGTCTCCCGAGTCGTCGGGTTCCTCGTCCGCGCCGTCCGAGTCGGCGCCGCTGGTGCCGGCACCGGTCGGGTCGCCGGCGCTGTCGCTTGCTCCGGAGTCGCCATCGTCCGTCGTGAAGCCGCCGTCGCCGGCACCGCTGGTCCCGCCCGGCGCCGGGAACCCGCCATCGGTGCCCGAGCCGTTTTCGTCGTAGCTCCCGTCGGCGGAGCCGTCTGCACTCGAGCAGCCGGTCGACAGAGCGACGAGCATGGGAAGGACGGAGAGGAGTTTCTTCGAGTCGATCATGTCAGTCCAAAACGCGGGTCAAGCCAGGGAAACGGGGACCGGGCCATCCTGGCCTGCGTCCGTCGTCATCCTCGGGGGGATGTGCAAGTCGAGGACCAGGTCGTGAAAACCCGTGCGATCACGGCAGTGCGGCCGCGAGACCGGAGGCCATGAGGTCCTCGGTCTGACATCGCTGTCAGTCTTGCGTGCGCAGGGCGACGGGAGTGACACACTGCGTGCGCATGGGCGGAGTCGAGTCGGACGTCACGGCGGTTCACCTCTACGTTCGAGGGGCCCAGGTCTCGCGTACCGCGAACGTTGCGGCCCAAGCCGGAACGGTTGCCTTCGAAGGCCTGCCGCTGTGTCTCGAAGACGACTCGGTGCGAGTGTCGGTCCACGCGGAGGCGTCGGAAGGGTGGTCCGTACGCGATGTGGGCGTCGAGGTGGATACGCCCGAGGCCGACCCCGGGCTCGCACCGGCCGACGACGAGCAGCTGCAGACGTGTACCGAAGCGCGCGACCGGCTCGCACGGCGTTTGGCGCTGCTCGACGCTTCGATCGAGGGGCTGCGCGGCGTCGAGCTACGGCCGCGAATGAGCGCGCACAAGGACGAGCGTCCGCAGACGATCCCCACCGCGGCGCGCGTGCAGTGGCTGAGCGTGCAAGGGCGTCACCTCGACGCGATGCGACGCCAGCGGAGCGCGTTGATGAAGTCGCTACACGACGCCGAGGAGGCGCTGAGTGAGATCATGGCCGCGCGGATGACCGCCTCGACGGCTCGCAATGCTCGGGACGATGAGCCGCGCAAGCGCGTGGTCTTGCGACTGGTCGAGGGGGCGGCGGCACAGTCCGTGACGCTGCGTCTACACTACCGGGTCCCGGGCACGCGCTGGTCACCCTCATACGTGCTTCGGATCGATGCTCAGGGGCAGGGCCGGCTGGAGCTGCGGGCGGTGGTCGCTCAGTGCACGGGAGAGGACTGGGCCAACGCCAAGCTGACCGTTTCCACCGCCTCGCTACAGCGCTGGCACGAGCTACCCGAGCTCTCCGCGCTTCGGGTCGGCCGCGTTCAACCGGTGCCTCGTCGCCCCGGCTGGCGTGAAGCTCCACCCGATCCCGAGGTCTTGTACGCGGACTTCGATCGAGCGCGCGATGAGATGCAGGCGCCACTCGAAAGCCTCGTCGCAGGCACAGCTGCGCCGCCACCTGTTCCTTCGCCAACTCCCACGGCCGCCGCGACGCCACCGGGCTTTGCTCCGGCACCGGCCCCCGCGGGAGCTGCAGCGCCCCAGCGTGCTAGGAAGCGCGCGAAGGTGCTCGAGGAGCGTACTGTGATGGCGTCGTTCGGGGCGTCTGGAGCGTCGTTCGACGACGAGGCGGTCGACTTGCTCGATGATGCGGACGCCGCCACCGCCACCCTAACGGTGGGCCTCGGACGGGACTGGTCCGACTACGGCAGGCTGCGGCTGGAGCGTCCCGGCGGGCAGAAGCGGGGACGACTCCATCGCGGCGACGATGGAGTCCCGCGGGCGGTGCACGAGGCCATCGGGCGCGCGCTCTCGGTCGGTGCGGACGCGCTGCCGCCAGGCCATGCGTGGATCTCGAGCCGGTCCGGTTACGACTACGCCTACGCGACCGAAGGCAGCGTCTCGATCCCGAGCGATGGACAGGGACACGTCGTCACGGTTCTCGAGGTTCCGTTGCAGCCCGCGCGACGCTATGTGTGCGTGCCCGGGGTCAGTGACGACGTCTTTCGAACGCTCGTTCTGCGCAACCCGTCGGAGCAGCCATGGCCGGCGGGTCCGATCGACGTATACGAGTGTGGGACGTTCGTCCTCACCTCGTCGCTCGACGACACTTCCGCCGGAGGTCGCTGCGAACTGGGCCTGGGAGTCGAGCAGGCGATCAAGGTTGCCCGAAACGTGACGTTCACCGAAGACTCTCAGGGCCTGATCAAGCGCCACAACGCGTACGCCCACCGCGTCCGCGTCGACGTCCGCAACCTGCTCCCGCACGCCGCTTCGGTGGAACTACGGGAGCGGGTTCCCGTCGCGGCACGGGACGACGACGACATCGAGGTTGCCGAGGTCGACGTCGCTCCGCCGTGGGATGTCTGGGAGCCGCCGGGCGACCCGCTACAGGGGGGCCGGCGATGGCGCGTCGAGGTGCCCGCGGGTGAGCAGACCTCGCTCGAAGCGACGTGGACCGTTCGGGTGCCCGGAGGCAGCGAAGTCGTCGGTGGAAACCGGAGGGACCGATGAGCGACGCAAATCTCCCCATCTCGGCGGTCACGGTGCTCGAAGACCGGGCACTCGTGCAGCGCACGGCCCGAGTTCGGTTGAACGCGGGCGCGACGACGCTGCGGGTCGAGGGGGTGTCACCGGTGCTCGTCGACAAGACGCTTTGCGTTGCGCTTGACGACCCGTCTGCGCGGGTGATGCAGGCCCGGGTGCACCGACGGCCGGCGATGACCGAGGCGAGCCAATCGACGCGCGTGCAAGCGCTGATGGAAACCGCGCGGCTGCGAGAGCTTGCCGTGGAGCAGGCCAAGACGGACGTCGTCTTGGCCCGTGAGCGCGTAGAGGCGCTGGCGCGCATCGAAGCGCTTGCGCTGGAGGAGGTGTCGGCCGACCTTGCGCTGGGGCGTGACGTCGCCGACGCCCTCGAAGCGCTCGTGTCTGTGCGCGAGCAGCTGGGCGAGGCTGCGGATGCGGTTGCGCAGGCCGACCGCGCCGAGGTTCGCGCCACGAGAGCCCGACGCGATGCCCAGGAGACGCTGGCACAGCATCAGGCACAGACGCGGACGCTGCAGGCCGTGCTCGAGCTCTCGATCCACAGCGCAGGCGAGGTCTCCGACGTGGAGGTCGACGTGCGATACGTGGTCGCAGGCGCGCTGTGGCGTCCGTCGCACGTCGCGTCCCTTCGGGAGGGGGACGAGACCATGGTCGAGGTGCAGACCCGCGGCTGCATCTGGCAGGCCACGGGCGAAGACTGGACCGACGTGGAGCTTCGTGTCTCCACCGAGCGGCCCTCGCTGGGCAGCCGTCCCCCGCAGCTCGTGACCGACGCGCTGAGCCTTCGGCCGAAGCAGGCCACCGTCGACGTGGAGACCCGCGACCAGAGCATCGCGACCACCGGCGAAGGGGTCGACCCCCAGGTGCGCGACGAGATGCCCGGCGTCGATGATGGCGGGACCTCCTTGCTGCTCGAGGCGTCGGGCCGGGTCTCGATCCCGTGCGACGGACGGCCGCATCACGTGCCGCTGTTCTCGTTTAGCGCTCCGACCGCGCTGCAGTGGGTTTGCCGGCCCGAACGCGTGGCGGCCGTGCTCGGCCAGACGGAGCAGACGCACCGCGGGCCGAAGCCGCTGCTCGCTGGGCCCGTCGAGCTTCGTCGCAACGGTGGCTACGTCGGCCGCACCTCCATGCTGTTCGTTGCTCCGGGGGAGACGTTCGAGTTGGGCTGGGGCCCGCTGCCCGAGCTGCGCGTGCATCGACGGGTCACGTTCCCCGAGCCGACCCGCAAGCCGCTGAGCAGCTGGACCCGCAAGCCCCGGGTCATCGAGTTGAAGTTCAGCAATCTCGGTCCCACGCCGCGCACGGTCGCGCTGCAGGAGCGCGTGATGGTGTCCGAGGTCGAGAAGGTCGAGGTCGAGCACGACGACTTGGGCGGCGGCTCGATCGACGATCATGGCATCGTCACGCGCGAGGTGGCGGTCCGAGGCTTCGGGACGGCCGCGGTCACGCTGCGTTGGACGCTGCTCGTCCACGACGACGTCAGCGGTGTATGAGCGCCCGCGCTACGTCGCCTTGATGATGAGGTAGCGCAGGGGAGTCTCGCCGCTGAGGTTGCGGAGGCTGAGAACGCTGCCCAAGGGCAGATGGACCATGTCTCCTACGTTCAGCGGATGTGCGACGTCACCGACGGTGGCTTCGCCGCGGCCCTCGACGCCGATCACGATCTCCGCGAACTGCTCTTGGCGATGGCGGCCGACGCTGCCGCCGGCCTCGAGCTCGCACCACAGGGCAGCGGTGAACGGCGCGGCGGGCCCGGTCATCAGGTTCCAAACCTTCACGGTGCCGGTGCCGCCGAAAAGGTCGATGCGCGTGTCGGGGATCGTGTCGTCGAGGCTCATCGCAGCAGGGCTTCCACTTCGAGTGCGGCGTCCACCTGGAAGCGAAGCTCCTGCAGCGGGCCGGTGAGGTCGGGCAGGGCAGTGTCACCCGCCTCCGCCCGAACCAGATCGAGGTGCAGCTGCTCGAGCTGGGTTTGGGCCACCGAGCGGCGAGTGCGGAGCTGGTCGAGCATGTCGTCGGCTGCGGCGAGTCCGTCGAGGCGCTGCTGGAGGGCGTCCACCTTGCTCGCGTGGACGCTGCGTGAGGCCTCGGGCGCGCGGTCGAGGTTGGTCTTCGCGTCGGCGAGCTCCAGTGATACGGCGTCGCGCACCTTGGGAGGGGCCTGGTTGGCCAGCGTGGCGACCCGCGTGTCAAGCTCGGCAACCGTGGCCTCGATTTGATCCAAGGCGCGCAGCAGCGGCGCAGCCTGCTCGGCGGGGCGGCGGGCGAGCAACCGACGCGACGCGGCAGCCAGCTCGGCGAGCGCGTCCGAGGTGGTGGGCCGAGGCCCGAGCGCGTTGGAGAAGTCCGTCAGGGTGGCGTGTCGCCCATCGGGATCATGGGCCACGGCCCGTCGCACCGCATCGCGGACCGCGGCTGGCACGTCGATGCGTGCGGGTGTCTCGCGTAGCGCGCCCGCCATCACAGCGCGTGGAAGGGGCCGGGTGTCGTCCTCAGGCTGGTATGGGTGGACTCCATACAGCGCTTCGTACAGAACGACACCAAGCGAGAACTGGTCCGAAAGCGCGTCGGCATCCTCGCCGCGGAACTGCTCGGGCGACATGTAGCGCGGCGTGCCCAGCATGGTCCCGGTCTGGGTGAGCAGGTCCATCGTGGCGGTTGGATCCGTCGGTTTTGCGAGGCCGAAGTCGAGCACGCGCACGCGGCCGTCGCGTCCCACCATGACGTTCTCGGGCTTGAAGTCGCGGTGCGCGAGTCCGGCGGCATGCGCCGCGGCGAGTCCGCGCGCGGCTTGGTCCAGCATTTCGATGATGTCGGCCACAGGTCGGGGGTGTCCGAGCCAGCTGCGAAGCGTCTGCCCCTCGACCTTTTCCATGGCAACGAACACCGCGCCTTCGTGCGTGCCGACATCGAAGACCGTGACCACGTTGGGGTGGGCGAGCCGTGCCATGGCGCGGGCCTCTCGCTGTAGCCGTTCCGAGGCGGCCTCCATCTCGTAACCCGGGCGCAGGAGCTTGAGCGCGACGGGTCGGTCGAGCGAGGTGTCGTGCGCGTCGTAAACCACGCCCATGCCGCCGGCGCCCAGTCGGTCTCCGAGGCGATAGCGCCCGATCTGGACTGGGGTGACCGACTCGTCACCGAACAGCTTGCCTCGGACCGAGGCCTCGAGTCGGCGATCTTCCACGCTGCGGTTCGTGGGGGCGGCCGGGGCCGGACCGAGGGTTGGGTCGAGGCCGATGTCGCCGGGAGCGGGCGCGACGGTGGGTGCGGTGGGCAACGCGGCCGCAGGGGAGGCGATTGGCAACGCAGCTGCAGGGGGCGCGGCGAGCGGGGCGGGGGAGTTCGGCGGCGGCCATACGGGGGCGTGGGGCGCCGCCGTGTTGCCTGGCGTCGGGGCGGCACCAGGCAGTG
>CAYSPB010000020.1:0-36795 GCA_964432695.1 uncultured Nannocystaceae bacterium | reverse complement strand
CTGCTCGGCGTGCCGTTCCTGCGCTTCGACATGTCCGAGTACATGGAGAAACACAGCGTCAGCCGGCTCATCGGCGCCCCTCCGGGATACGTCGGCTTCGACCAGGGCGGCCTGCTCACCGACGCGGTCAGCAAGCAGCCGCACGCGGTGCTGGTGCTCGATGAGATCGAAAAGGCGCACCCGGACATCTTCTCGGTGCTGCTGCAGCTCATGGACAACGCGACGGTCACCGACACGACCGGGCGCAAGACCGACTTCCGCAACGTCATCCTGATCATGACGAGCAACGCGGGCGCGGCCGACATGAGCGCGCGTAAGGTCGGCTTCTCCGACGACGGCCCGCAGCTCTCCGACGCGAACAAGGCGCTCGAGCGTGTATTCACTCCGGAGTTCCGCAATCGCCTCGACAAGGTGGTGTTCTTCTCGCCGTTGGGCACGGACATCATCCGCAAGGTCGCCGACAAGATGCTGGGCGAGCTCGAGCTGCAGCTCATCGACCGCAACGTCCGCATCACGTACACGGATGCAGCCGCCGAGTGGATCGCAGAGCGCGGCTACGACAAGCTGTTCGGCGCGCGACCGATGGCGCGGCTCATCGACGAGAAGATCAAGGAGCAGCTCGTCGATGAGCTGTTGTTCGGCAAGCTCGAAAGCGGCGGTACCGTGCACGTGGACATGAAGGACGGGGAGCTGAGCTTCTCGTTCTCCGAAGAGGCCCCGAACTAGCCTTCCGGGAACCTCGGTGCCGGCACAGCGCCTCTCGCGGGACTGAAGGTTGGTGCGCGGCACGGTCGATATGCCTCTACGCGCCCCTTTGGATGCCACCACCCTTCGGGTCAAGGTCGGCTACGGAAGGAGCCCGAGGACGTCGTCGCCTTCGCCCGCGAGATGGCCTCCGACATGGTCACGCAGATTCTTGCGAAGAACGTCGAGGCGTTTGGCCCACTCGCGTCCACGGCCACCGATTCGATGCGCTAACGTCTGGAGGTGACCGCGTTCGACCGCCGAATCGTTCGACTGCTCGTCGACGAAGCGCGTGCTCTAATCGAATCCGGAGACCGACAAGCGGCACACGAGCGGCTCGACGAAGCGGTAGCGACCGCGCCCGACGAGCCGGAGCTTCGCGTCCTACAGGCACAGCTGGCCCTGGATGCAGACCGTTTTGACGAAGCGCTCGCGCACGCGTCGGTCGTGCTGCGTCACGGTGACGACGGAGACGCCCACTACGTCGCCGCTCGCGTCCACGAGGCTCGGGGTGATGAGGTCCGCCGGCGCGGACACGACCTCGCCGTGCTCTCCGCGGATGCGACCGCCGACCTCCGCCATGGCGCCATCGCCCGCGCCGACCTCGACGCCCTCGAGTCCCAGGCAGAGCAGGTACTCGCCAGCCTGCCAGCCCGCATCGCCGACGCCATCGACGGTGTACCCGTTGTGCTCGAAGCCCGTCCCCACCCTGGAATCGTCGAGGACGGCTTCGACCCGCGCGCCGTTGGCCTCTTCGAGGGCCCGGTCGCCCACAGCGACGCAGTCGCGGACCGCCCCCCGCGGATCGTCATCTTCTACGCCAACTTGCTCGCGACGTGCCGCGATGCAAACGAAGTGGCCGAGCAGCTGGAAATCACGCTGCTCCACGAGATCGGGCACGCGCTGGGTTTGGACGAAGACGAGGTCGACGCCCTAGGACTGGGTTGAGCACCGGAACGAAACGTGCCCCCCGGGGAACTCACAACAACGAGAGACACCATCTCGATGAAGAATCAGAGATGAACGTCCATTGCGCCGCAATAAACCGAACCGAGATCCGTCGTAGGCGGCATGAACCGCAAACGTTGGATCGTTGGCGTGCTGCTCGTCGCCGGCCTAGTTGGAGGGTGCAAGAAGCGCTCGGAAGTCTGTCATGAGTTCGCCTTGGCGGTCGGCCGAGCCGACAACGCGTTCCGGGACCTCGAGATCGCCGCGAAGCAGCAGGACGCGGCACAGTTCGCCACGCATGAGCGGGCGTTCCGCGACGCAATGGCAGCGCTGAAGGACCTGGAGATCGACGCGGACGGCCTCGTCCTCGACCGCGTCACCCGGGACCGTGATGCCATGGTCGCTCTCGAGGCGAGTACCGTCGAGAGTCTCCGAGAACAACTCGAGTCCGGCACCCCGCCACCGGAGGAGTCCCTCGACCTCGGCTTCAAGCTGGGCCACTTCCGCAACTTCACATGCGAGTGAGCGTGCTGCCCCTCGGAGCGAGAGAACTGAACAGCTGTCGCCGAGGCCCACAGCCAGGTCGAAGACGCTGAAACAGCCGGTTCTGCAAGTTCCCTGAAAAAGTTGGATGCGAAGTGGATCGAAACGGTCGGTCGGTACACTTCGGGGGCGAGGAGATAGAGACATGCCCAAGCATCAAGACAACGTGGACCCGGTGGTCGTGAACAACGGCTCCCGCCACAACCCACCGACGACAAACAAGCCGGTTGTTTCTATCGAGGTGTCTGCAGATTCGCCAACCTCGGTCGCTCGCTATCGGTACGATGAGAAGTTTGGTCTCGACTGGAAAACTCTCTTTCGGATCGAAGACGATGCCACCGGTTCCAGCATCGAGTTCTGTACGGAAGTACAAGTCCATCTTGGTGGGAAGCTTGGGGAACCCGGTCCCGCAGAGTTCACTGAAGACTCGGCGCTCACATTGGCAACCCAGATCAACAAGGATGACTGGTACATGTGGTCCCGGAGTGGGCGCCTCCTCATGACGCTGCAACTGGGCTCGACGTCGCGGGACGGCCCCGTGGACATGGAGGTCGTGGATGCTAACCCAACGGTTTTCAAGCTCCGCGTAGGAGGCTCCGAGCTTGCAAGGGTCACGGTCAAATTCGATGCTAGCAGAGTCCCCGACACGTTTCGGATGGCTCGCGTGCAACGAAGCGCAAAGTTAGAACCGGTGACCGAGACAACCGAAGAAGAAGCCTAGCCGCCTCGCTTCGCCAGCGCGATCAACTCGGGGTCGCCGCTTTTCGCGGCGGCCTTCTTTGCGTCGGCGATCATGCCGATACGCGTCGGTGAGGGCTCGAGCAAGGGTACGAGCGCGATACGGAGCTCTGCCTTCGAGTACGGGTCGGAATGCTCGTCCTCCCGCTCCAGCGCGGCCTCGAGGATGGCCCGGGCTCGCGCGTTGTCGCCGAGCTTCGCGAGCGCAACGCCGAGGCCAACCTCCACGTCGTATCGGGAGACCTCTGCCGCGCTCACCTTTGACGAGAGTTCCAGGGCCACCTCGTAGTCCGCAGCCGCGTCTTGCCAGGCTCCGGCCACTGCATGGCTGACCGCTCGGTTGAAGCGCATCGACAGCGAGGCCGCACCCTGTCGGTCTCCGAGGAGACGCGCTGCCTTGCCATACGCCACCAGAGCTTCGCCATGCCGTCCGCGTCCTTCCAGCGCATTGCCGAGGTTCACCCAAGTCTTGGCCGCGCCTTCGGTGTCCTGAACACTCTCCTTATCCGCTGCGGCGCGCTCGAGCTCCGGCACGGCCTCGTCGAACCGTCCTTGCCGGCGCAGTGCAACGCCGAGGTTGTTCAGGCCGCTGGCGCGTAGGGGGACGTCTACGCTGCCGAGCTGTTCCAACCGGTGCAGTCCATCGCGACATGCAACTTCGGCAACGACGTTTTCATTCAAATCCAGCTTGGCGTTGCATCGCACCAGCACACGAGCCGCACGGGTCGTGTCCACCCCCGCCCAGGCGTCCGCCTCCGGCCCCGCGTTGCCGTCGATGTCGTCGGCCCGACCCAACAGCGCCAAGGCTCGGTCGGGTTCGCCTTTCGCGAGCGCGACCTCTGCATGTACGCCGAGGGCCACCACGATATGCTGCTTGGCGTCCAACGTCGACAGAGCGGGCTCAGCCACCGAAATCAGCAAATCCGCTTCATCCAGCCGCACGTCTCGAAGCGCGGCTCGAGCCAGCTGAACCTGCAGCATCGACGTCTGAAGCACCCACGATGGATGGCGTTTGGCTTCGAGCAGGGCCGGCATCAAGACGTCTTTTGCCTCCTCATACCGACCCGCCTGTACGAGCGCACCACCAAGGTGCTGAACGAGCCACAGCTCGTCAGGTAGTGCAGCTCCACGCTCCTCGATCGACGTATGTAGCGTCTCCAGCTCCGAGAGCCAGCGCGCATGATCTCCGAGTGCGGCGTAGACGAACGCAACGTCCAGCGCCCGCTGAATCTGCTCTCCCGCCTCGACATCGTACCCCTCCTCGGTGACGCCCACGAGCAGCGCGTCCCCGCTGGTGCAGCTCGCCAGTGACGCTGCGGAGCGAACGGCACGCACGATCCGGGTCTCGTCGTAGGCACCCGCCTCGATGCTGGCAAGCGCTGCTTCCACGCGTGCCGAGACGCGTTTCAGGCACCGCGCCTGCAGTGCCGACATCGCCGCAGAGAGCTCGCCGCGCGCCTCGGCTTCGCAAGATTCCGCGTCGAGGGTATTCCACTCGGCAACATAGGTGTCGAGTCGTTCGGTGACCTCATCGGCCAATGCGGGCGTATTAAATTTCTGTCGCAGGGTCGGTGCATCTCCCTGGGACCACACCGACGAAGCAGCCACGCCACGACCGACGCACGGGTCGTCGGGCTGCATCGCTACAATCGTCGCGGCTGCACCACCACCCAGAAGCAGTCCGGCTGCAACCCAAGGCCAGCGCGCCCGCCGGGGCGCGAGCGCACGCAGCAGCTCGCGCATGTCCGCGTATCGCCGCGAAGGCTCGAGCTGGACCCCTCGTAGAATCACCGCGCGTAGTCGTGCGTTCACGCCGTGCTTGCGAAGCGCCGTATCCACACGGGTCGCATCTTCACGATCGCCCACGCCACGGTCGACCCCGCGCCAAGGCCGACGTCCGCAGACCCCTTCGTACAACGATGTGCAGAACGCGAACTGGTCACTCGCCGCACTGACTTGTCCGTCGAACTGTTCGGGCGCCATGTATGGGGGCGTTCCCGCGGCTTTCGTGTTCAAAACCCCCACGATGTCGCCCGAGGGAGCGGCATCGTCGGCCGTCCACATGACCTCCCGCGCGAGCCCGAAGTCCACGACCCGGACGCGACCGGTCCGGTCGACCATCACGTTCGCCGGCTTGAAATCGCGATGGACGAGCCCGGCGGCGTGCGCTGCTGCCAGACCTTCAGCAGCCTGCCTCATGACCGACACGAGCTCCTGCGCCGGTCGTGGCCGATCGGAGAGCCATCGATCCATCGAAACGCCGTCGATGAGTTCCATCGTCAGAAACAGGTCATCATCCGCACGGCCGACGTCGTGGACGGCGACGATGTTGGGATGCTGCAATTGAGCCAACACTTGCGCCTCTCGCTCGAGTGTTCGCGTGGCTTCGGGTTCGTCCTGCGTGCCGCGCAGAAACTTGATCGCGACATGTCGCCTTAGCTTGGTGTCGTAGGCCTTGTAGACGCGGCCGAGTCCGCCGCAGCCAAGGAGATCACCAAGCCGATACCGTCCATCGACCGCAGGTTGGGTGTCCGGGAACATGCTGCCGAGGATCGACTCCCTCGCCCGCTTCGCTTCGCCGAGACTTGGATCATTTCGGACGCCGAGACCGGAGTCGTCGGTGTCCAGTTCACGCTGCCCATCCTCGGGCGTCCGAACGTCGTCGCCCGGTGTGTCGCCGTCGTCCGACACGAGCTTCAGCGTATCGTAGAGACCACCCGGCGTGCGCGAACGGCCGGGGAGCTGGTATCGTCCTGCTGCGATGACGAGCGACGTCGAGTTGCTGGAGGCGTGGCGGGGCGGCGATTCGGCGGCGGGTAACCGCCTGTGCAAGCGCTACGTGGACCCGCTGTACCGCTTTTTTCGCAACAAGACGCCGGTGGGTGCCGAGGACCTCGTACAGCGCACGCTCACCGCAGCGGTCGAGGGGCGGGAGCGTTTCGCAGGGCGGTCGTCGTTCCGTGGGTACCTCTACGGAATCGCACACAACATGCTCAAGGCGGACATCCGGCAGCGCATGAAGCTCGACCACGACCCGGATTTTTCGACGCAGTCCCTGCAGGACTTGGCGCCCTCACCGAGCTCGGCGCTGGGCAAAGTCCGCGAGCAGCAACTTCTCGCCGCTGCGATGCGACGAATCCCCGTCGACTACCAGGTCGCGCTCGAGCTGTACTACTGGGAGAACTTCACCGGACCCGAACTCGCCCAGATGCTGGGCCTCGGTGAGCCGGGCGTCCGCAGCCGACTGCGCCGGGCCAAGACCGCGCTGCGCGAAGCGATGCTCAGCATCGGCGCATCAGCGACCGACGCAGACGAGAGCCTTTCGCAGATACCCGACCGCGACCACCCGGCAAACTGAACGCGGACTGCTAGCCTTCCCTCATGCAGCTGCGGACCGGACTCGATGCGGCGCTTCGGCGGACCGGACGGCAGCTCGCGACGGGCTTGGTCGCGACGCCGATCGTGGACGTCGCGGACGACAACGGAGTCCTCGGCAGCGTGGTCCGACTCGACGGGGAGGCGCTGCTCAGCGTCCGGCCCGCGGCGTGGGCGTGGCTGGCGTTCTTCGTGGTCCTGGGCGCGGCGTTTGCGCGGCTGTTTCACGGGCACTCCGCAACGGGAAGAAAGCTGTTCACGCTGACGGCACTGGTCCCCGTAGCCACGTATTGGATCGTTGGCGGGTTGCGGCTTTCCGTTGTGGTTTCAGTGCTCTTTCTGGCCCTTGGCTACGTGTCGTGGAGCGTGGCGGGGCTCGACGCGGAACACGACCCACACCCGCGCTAAATGCGCGCGATATACACTGCCGACTCGGACCGTTGTCATGCCCGTGCGTCCCCGTCCCCTTGCACACGCGCCCGTCGGCGCGGCCTCTGCGGCCGCGGCCGGCGTTGCGCCCGCAGAGGCGCTGCGCTGGAACCCGCTCGAGCTGTTGTCTTCCCCCGATGAGGCCGAAGCGCCCGCGTACGATTGGGACGCGGCGATGCAAAAACATGGACGGCGCGTGGTCGTGTCGCTCATCGCCAAGGGCGTCTTGCCCGAGCGAGCCAAGGAGCTCGCCCAAGATGCTTGGCTGCGCGTCATACAAAACCACCGCCGCGGCAAGCTCACCGAGTTGAAGGTGCCCGGCGTGGTCATCAAGCAGGCCACTTTCCTCCTGCATGATGACCGTCGCCGAAGCTCGTCCCGGTACAGCTACGAGTCGGTCGACGGAACCGTGCAAACGCACCGCGACGAGCGCGAGCTCGAAGGGCAGGCCGCCGCGCGGCATCAGCTTCGCAAGGTGCGCGAGATCATCAACCGAGCACACCCGAACGCGCGACGCGTGTTCGAGATGATGTACGACGGCGAGGCCCGTACCGCGGCCGAGATCGCCGGCGTGCTCGGGCTGTCGGTGCAGCGCGTGCGCCAGATCGCCTGCGAGCTCCGCAAGACCCTACGCGCCGAACTTCACGGAGGCTCCGATGCTTGATCAACAAGCCCACCTCGACGCGGACCACCTCACCGCCTATCTGCGCGGCGAGCTCGATGCCGACGCCGAAGCGCAGGTGGAAGCCCACGTCAGCTCATGCTTGGTGTGTGCCCGCCGTCTTCAAGCCGCGGCTCAGCTCGAAGAACTGATGTACGCGGCGGCCGAAGAAATGCCAGCGACGGACTCGGTGGTACGCCCGCCCGTCTGGCGTCGCGTCGCAGCCACGGCTGCACTGACCGCCGCGGCCGCGGCTGCGCTCATCCTCGCCGTCGCGCCTGCGCAAATGCACACGCCCGCGTCCGGCAAGACCGTCGCGCAGCAGCAGGGCGCCTCGTTCGACGCGTCCGCGTTCGTGAACGACTCGCTGTGCTTCCCGGCGGAGACCGAGGCCGAGGCCAAGGTCTGCGTGGAGCCGCTTGCCGTCGCGATGACGACGGACCCCGAGGACTACCTCAGTCCGTTCGACCCCGACTCGATCCGCGCGTTCGGCCGCGACGACGCGCGTGCCACGGCCATGTGCCTCGAAGAGGGGCCGGCCTGCGATCCCTCCGCCGGCTGACGAACGCTCGAGCACGGCTCGGCTCGAGAACCGCACTGGTGGCGGCATCTTCTCGGATACGCTCTGGCTCGCTAGTCGCAGCGGGTGAGGTCGACGTTCCCGACGGGCTGGAACGACGCGGCTCCGTCGTCCGCCCACATGGCGACGACCTCGAACCCATTCGTCACGCCGCGGACCTCACCGGCCTCACAGCGAAGAGTCTCGGTGCCGTCGGCCGAAGGCGCGAGCGCTTGGTCGGCAAGGACACAGCGGATCTCGCACGCGTGGCCCTCCCCAGACGCAATACCGACCGGCGTGGCCAGGCCTTTGGCGGTGTTGTCGGCCAGCTCCTGGTGCGACACGGTGGAGCGCGCACGGAACGAGATGGCATTTTGCGCGGGCGCCTTGGCGAGCGAGACCGCGGGCGCGGCGAGCAGAAGACCGAGGAGCGTAGCGGGAAGCAGCTTGGCGGGCACGGTCTTGGTTTCGGCCGCCCCGTCCCGATCTGAAGGGCCGCGTGTCCTCAGTGTCCGCGGCCCGGGCGCGGGAGGCCCACGGTCGCCCGCAGAAACGACAGCGTATCGACGGCGTGTTCGAGCCGCGCTTTGACGCTGTCGGCTCCGCCGTGCCCGGCGTTCGATTCGACGCGCAGCAGCACCGGGTGTGCCTCCGGCGTAGCCCACTGCATCGCGCCCACGAACTTGCGGGCGTGATTCGGATCCACGCGGTCGTCACTGTCGGCCGAGTTCATGAGCAGCGGCGGATACGGAGCGCCCTGCACCACTCGGTGATACGGCGAGTACGCGAACAGCACCGCGAACATGTCCGGGTCCTCGACCGAGCCATACTCGCCACTCCACGTCGGGCCGGCGCCGTGCAGCTCGTAGCGAACCATGTCCAGCAACGGCACTTCGCACACGACCGCACCGTAAAGCTCGGGCCGCTGCGTCATCACAGCGCCAACGAGCAGGCCCCCGTTGCTGCCGCCGCGAATGGCCAGCCGTTTCGGACGGCTCCAGCCTGCGTTCACGAGCCACTCGCTCGCGGCGATGAAGTCGTCGAACACGTTCTGCTTTCGCTCGCGTCGCCCTGCGTCGTGCCAGTCGCCCCCATATTCCCCCCCGCCCCTCAGGTTCGGCACGGCGTACACGCCTCCATGCTCGACCCACAGGGCCGCAGTGGGTGAGAACGTCGGGGTGAGAGACACGCCAAAGCCCCCGTACCCCGTCAACAACGTCGGTCGCTCTCCGTCACGCGGAGCGTCGTCGCGATGCACGACGAACATCGAAACGGGCGTACCGTCGCGGCTCTCCACCCAAACCTGCTCGGTGACGATGCGATCGATGTCGATTGGGGTCCGCTGCGTCCAGAACGGCCGGACCTCGCCGGTTCGGGGAACCGCGTGGAGCCACTGCGGCGGCTGTGCAAAGGACGAGAACAGGATGAAGACGTCATCGCGGCCCTGACTCGAAACGACTGCATGGACCGAGCCGACGCCCCGCAGTGGCAGCACGCGCGGGTTCCGGCCGTCGAGGTCACGCACTTCGAGTTCGGAGTAGGCCTTGTCGAGCACCTGCAGCACGAGCGCGTCTGCGGTGACGTGCACGCCCTCGAGCGTGCCAGTGCCCTCGGGAACGAGCTCGCGCCACGGCTGGTCCACGTCCGTCGCGCTTCGCTCGAGAACGCGAAAGCGCGGCGCGTCGAGATTGGTGTGGGCGATCACCCGGTCGCCCACGAGCTCGACATACGTCTGCTCCGAAGTCGTCTTGGTGAGCGGATGAAACGCGAGCGCGTCCGACTGCAGCGACGCGATCGATACGTCGGTCGCCTCGAAGTCACGCATGAGCGTCAACGTCAGCCACCGCCCATCGTGCGAGACCTCGGCGTTCATGAACGTGCTGGTGTCTCCCGCCGGGCCGTGCACCCGATCGTCGAACGTCGGAGACGAGCCGATCACGTGCCGCATGACCGTCGCCGTCTTCGGCTTGTCCGGCGCAGGAATGCTGGGGTCTTCGGAGATCTTCGTGTAGTAGAAGGCCGACTCGTCGGGTAGCCACGACGGCATGGCGTAGCGCGCTCCGCCGATCGGGCGGTCGACGGCTGCGCCCGTCGCCACGTCTCGAAGGTGCAGCGTCGCCTCGTCGGACGCGTTCTCGGAGACGAGGAATGAGACATACGAACCATCGGGACTGGGCGACACGGCCCGCACCATCGCGCTGCCGTCGTCGCTGAACTCGGCAGGATCGACGAGCACGCGCTCGTGGCCTCCGCCGACGTCACTGACGTAGTGACGACTCTTGTCCTGCCCCGGCCGGCGTCGGCTGTAGAACCAACGAGAACCGCGCTCGATGGGAGCCGAGCGCGTCTCGGCGGCAAGCATCGGCGCAAGCGCCCGGCGAAGGGCTGCACGGCCCGGCAGCGCGTGCAGCCATCGGCGCGCGTGAGCGTCTTGAGCACTCGTCCACGCGACGACCTCATCGTCCGTCGCCTCCAGCCACCGATACGGGTCGGCCACGTCGACCCCATGGATCTCGTCGACGATCGCCTGCCGCTTGGTGCCCGGGCGCCCCGTGGGCTCCAACGTCTCTGCCTCAGGGGCAGTTCGAGCCCGCGTCGAAGGCGAAGGGCGCTCAGCCGAGCACGCAGCGAGACTCAGGAGCGCGACCGTCGACCACCGCATACGCCGAGTGTCGCGCAATCTCCAACGCTGCGCGATGGCGCCGCTAGCGGACCGCGACGCGGACGGAGTCGATGCCGAACGACTCGTCGTTGACGTTCTGGTTCGTCGTGCTTTCGAACGCGACGAACACCTCGTCGTTGGCGTTCGGGACCACGCCCTCGACGTCCATGACGACGTCCGACCAGCCGCCGGCGCAGAGGTTGACCGTTTGGCCACAGCTTTCGAGGTCGCACTGCGTGAAAAAGACCTCGATGCCATCGAGCGTCACGCGTCCGGTCTCGTCGTCCCACGAATCGATCACGAGATACTCGGCCTGCAGCCGCGCCTGCGCGTGCGGTACGCCCTGCAGCGGTATGCTACGGGCGAGCGGGCTGTCGCTCCCGCGAAAGAGACCAAGAATGGTGTTGCCGGCGCAGTCGTAGGTCTCGTTGTTGGTCCACACCGCATCGTCGAAAGGTTCGAACGTTTCTTCGAACACGACGGTCCAGCCCCCGCCGCTCATGTCGCACTCGACCTCGAGGAGTGTGCCGTCGCCGAGCGGGTCGATCTCGTATTGGCCGTCGACTGCGCGACCGTCGACTTCGAGGAGTTCCAGGCACGAGCGAGGGAAGGCGCAGGCGCCGTTGCAGACCAAGCCGTCGGCACAGTCGGCGATGTCATTGCACTCGAGGCCCGCCGCACAGCCGGTGCATTCCGGCCCACCGCAGTCGACACCGGTCTCGGGTCCGGACTGCAGCCCGTCATTGCACGTCGGCGGCTGGCACAACACCGTGCAGGCGTCGGCATCGTCTGTATTGCCGTCATCGCAGCCCTCGCCGCGATCGAGCACGCCGTCACCACAGCTTGCCGGCACGTCGGGTAGCGCTGGGACTTCGTTCGTGGTCACGGCATCGCTCGCGTCGTCGTCCACAGGGCCACCTCCCGTGGACGACTCGGGGCTCGGCGCCGTGGCTCCGCTCGAACTCGAACTCGAACTCGCGGGGGCCACGCTGCCTCCGGCCGTCGCACCCGCGGATTCCGATGCGGCGGCTCCGGCAGCATCCGCCGAAACGAAGCTTGTGCAGCCCCACAGACAGCACACCGCACCTTTCAGGAACCACGAACGCACACCGCGATGCTCGTACGATCTCTGACCCACGATCAAAACCAAGAACACGGTTTAATTGGCGGCGCGCGGCGCGACAGGGCTTCGGCGGGTGCGCGGCAGCCAGCTTGCTCGGCCGACGGGCTCCGTTTACAACGTATGTGGGTTTCAGTCGGTTCGTGATGGTACGGGAGGTTTCGTCGTCGTTGTTGGTGCTGCTTGCCGGCGCCAGCGTGTCTTCCCCATCTCACGCGGCGCGCAGCCGCGCATCGGCCGACGGCAGACTTGAGCGGCCCAGCGGATCCGTCGTTCGCGTGGACAAGAATGCCCACTTCAGCGGAGCACCCGCGCGCCGGGCTGCCGCGTTGGCTCGACTCGAGGCCGAGGTTGGACGCACTTTCGCCTCGTGGGACGCGGTTACCGAAGTGCCCCACCGCTTGATGCTCGAAGGCATGCCCGCACCAGGCGTGATGGGGTCAGCAGCCGAAGCGGAACGGGTCGCGACCGCCTTCGTCGCGCGTCACCTCGACGTCCTTGCGCCCGGCTCCGCGCTCGACGACTTCGTGCTCGTCACCAACGACCTCAGCGCCGGCATCCGAAGCGTCGGCTTCGTCCAGCAGTACCGGGGCGTCCCCGTGCTCGGCGGGCAAGTCAGCCTCCGCTTCAAGCACGACCGTCTCGTGATGATCGGCTCCGAGGCACTTCCCGACGTCGCCATCGCCGGCCGGAGCGTCACTGCAACCGACGCCACGCTCCGTCGCGCAACCGAAGGCTGGCTCGGGCGCGGCGTCGCGGGCACGTTGACCGCAACCGGACCGATCGAGGGCCCGTTCGTCCTTCCGCTCATCGACGCATCCACCGGGACCCTCACGTACGCGGAGGTCTTCCGCACATCCGCGTCGATGCAGGCCCCCGCCTCGGCCTGGACGCTGTATCTCGATGCAGCCACCGGCGCCCCGGTAGCGCGCCAGCAGACGCTGCTCTTCGGGACCGGCCAGCTTCTGTTCGACGTGCCGCTGCGCAATCCGACGGGCCCTCGCCTCATCGCACCCGCGGACCAGGCCTTTGTCGAAGCGGCCGGCAACGCGGTCACCACGACCGACTTCGGGTTCTTCAACTTCCCCGGTGCCAACGGCATCGTGGCCGCGACCGTCGACGGCGTGTTCGCATCGGTCACCAACGAAGCGGGCGACGAAGCCACGACCGAGCTGCCGATCGCCGATGGTGGTACCGCGGTGTGGCAAGATGGCAGCGAGGTCGTCGAGGCACAGCTCGCAGCGTACGTGCACACGATGCGCGTGAAGGACTTCGTCCGAACGCTCTCCGACGTCGACTGGCTCGACGACCCGATCCCCGTCAACGTCAACATCGACGACAGCTGCAACGCCTTTTCCGACGGCAACAGCATCAACTTTTTCCTCCGCGGTGGGGGCTGCGAAAACACCGCTCTGATCAGCGACGTCGTCTATCACGAGTTCGGGCACTCGATTCACTCGCAGTCCGTGTTGCCCGGCGTCGGACAGTTCAACGTAAGCCTCAGCGAGGGCATCTCGGACTACCTGTCGGCCACGCTGACCGAAGACTCTGGTCTCGCGCGGGGTTTCTTCCTCGGCAGCGACGAACCGCTTCGCGACTTCGACCCCGTCGGCAGCGAATTCCGCTGGCCCGAGGACCGCGGAGAGGTGCACGACGAAGGTCGCATCATCGGCGGCGCGCTCTGGGACCTGCGCAAGATCATGCAGGCCAAGCTCGGTGAAGGCCCTGGGCGCCAGTACACCGACCGCGTCTGGTACGAGACGACGCGTCGCGCGGTGGACATCCCCTCGATGTATCCCGAGGCGCTGCTGCTCGACGACGACGACGGAAACCTCGCCAACGGTACGCCCAACGCGTGCGAGATCAACGCAGCCTACGGTCCGCACGGTCTCTTCAACGTAGGCCCCGAAAACGAGGTGGTCGACCTCTTGCAGACCGCGGACGGACCACGCGTGGAGCTGTCGCTGTCGATCCCGAACTTCCCCGACTGTCCGATCACCGCCTCGCCCACGATTCGATGGCGCGAGCGCGGCTCGACCGACGAGAGCGACGCGGTCATGGCCATCGCCGGGGACGGGGTCTTCACCGCGCTGCTGCCCGAGCTGCCTGCGGGCAGCGTGCTCGAGTACCAAATCGACGTGAACTACGACAACGGGGCGCAGCGGGCCCTGCCGGACAACATTGTCGACCCCTGGTACCAGGCGTTCTACGGCGAGGTTGTGGAGCTGGGATGCCTCGACGCCACCGTTGGACGCACCACCGACAACACCTTCGTCGTCGGCGCCTGGCTCGGTGGCGAGAGCGGCAGCGATCCGAACGCGCCGTTCGACGACCTCTCAGACCACATCTACCAGCCCGGCAACTACCCACCGTTCACCACCGACGAGATCACCTTCGACGCTATCGACACCGGCGCGTTCACCAACGTGCGGCTACAGATGCAGCGCTGGCTCGCCGTCGAGGACGGCTTCTACGATCAAGCGTTCATCCGGGTCAACGACGAGCAGCTGTGGACCAACTTCGCGGCGAACGACGACTCCAACGCCAGCTTCCACCACGTCGACCGAGAGTGGCGCTTCGTCGACTTTGACCTCTCCGACTTCATCGGCCCCGACGGCATCTCAGTGACGTTCGGAACCCGCAGCGATGGAGGCCTCGAGTTCGGAGGGTGGACCGTGGCCAACGCCTGCATCGTGGCGCTCGCCAACGAGGTCGCAACGTGTGGCGATGGCATCGTCGACGCGCCGATCGAGACCTGCGACGACGGCAACGTAGACGACGGCGACGGATGCAGCGCGGACTGCCAGAGTGAGCCAGCACCTCCCATCCCCGAGGAACCCCAGACCACCGGCGAAGATACCGACGACGACGCGGGCGACGTGGGGACCGGCGGCGATACGGACGGCGACGAGCCCTCGCTCGACGGAGACGGGCTGATCGACCGCGGCTGCGGCTGCACGAGCGACGAAGCCCCCGGCGCGGCCTGGCTGCTTCTGCTCAGCCTGCCGGCGATTCGCCGCCGTCGTCGCGGGGCGCGGTCAGGCGACGCCGCCCGTCGAGGCTGAGCATCACGTCGGGAGCATCGAGCGCCTCACGGTCCCAGAGCTGGCAGGTCACCTGCTTGTGCTTCTGGTCCAGGGCTTCACAGTAGTTCGTGAACTTGCAGCGCCGCACGGCGTCACCGCGACCGGCAAGGACCTTCGCAAACCAGTCCGGGTCGGCCAGGCTCTGACGCGCTGCCGCCACGACGTCGGCGTGACCCGCCTCGAGGATCGCTTCGGCTTGCGCGAAGGACTGAATGCCACCCGCGACGACGATCGGCGTCTCGAAGCCCGCGTCTCGAACGGCGCTTCGGACCCGCGCCACGGCGGCGACATTGCGCCCGAACGGACCCTCCACATCGGAGAACACCGTCGGCATGCATTCGTAACCACTCGGGCCCGTGTACGGGTAGGCGGACCAGCCTTCCTTGGGCTGCAGGGCGTCCTCGAACTTCCCGCCGCGCGAGAGCGAGAGGAAGTCCATGCCGGCCTCGGCGAAGCGCCGTCCAAAGTACGCCGCGTCATCGACGTCACTGCCGGCTTCGATGATCTCGTCCGCCAGGAAGCGACAGCCGACGCAGTACTTCGGGCCGACACGCTCGCGCACCGCCGTATGGACCTCGAGCGGGAGCCGAACGCGATGCTCCACGATGCCGCCGTAACCGTCGGCGCGTGTGTTTCGGCGGCTGAGGAACGAGGCCATCGTGTATGCATGGGCGTAGTGCAGCTCGACCCCATCGAAGCCCACCTCGGCGGCCCGAGCGGCCGCGTCGGCGAACAGTCCCGGCAGGACCTCGGGAAGCTCGGCGATGTGCGGAAGATGCATGTCGGTCACCCGCTCTCGATCACCGAAGCGCAAGGCCTCGAGTTCGCGCTCGTTCAGCGCACCGGCAAGCTGTTCGTCCGACATCGCGAGTAGAGCCGCCCGAACCTCGCGCTCCGCCGACGCCCCGGTCGCCGCTCGATGGGCGTCGGTGATCGACAAAAAGCGCTGGAGGAACTTTTCCCTCGCCGGCCGCCGCCGGATTCGTAGAAAGTCGATGAGCTGAATGAAGAGCCGCGTGTGTCCGCCGCTGCGGCGCTGCACCGTCTGGACCAGCGCTCGCAGGCCGGGCAAGAACCGGTCGTGCCCAATGCGCAGCAGCGGTCCGCTGGGTACGTCGCGAATGCCGGTGGCCTCCACCACGATCGCGCCGGGCCGACCGTCGGCAAAGCGGCCGTACCACTCGAGGACTTCGGGCGTCACCATGCCCTCCTCGGTTGCACGCCACGGCACCATTGCGGGGATCCACGTTCGGTGCTCGAGGGAGACCGGCCCCAGCGACACCGCAGAGAACCACCGCGACGCGGCAGCCTGCTCGGCCGTGGGCCAAGCGTCCTCGGGCAGGGAGTGCCGAATGCGTTCAGGCGGACGCCACATCGCCGGGGACGATACCGCGTCTGTTACCTTCGGGCGCATGCGAGGCTGGCTCACCGTCCCCGTCGGGGTGCTGCTCGGACTCACCGCGTGTGAGCAGGAACCAAACGCCGCGGCCTGCTACGGCGTTTGTGGCGAAGGCACCGAATGCGTTGCGGGCAAGTGCGTCATCGCGCAAGCAGGGCCCGAACCCGAGCCGGAGCCCGAAGCCAAGGGCAAGAAAAAGCGACGACGCCGGCGCTTGAAGGGAGGTAGTGCTCCCTCGGAGGCCGTCGACGATGGCTTCAAGCCGGTCGACGACAGCAACGTGCCTGGCTACGACCCCAAGGCGACGAAGACGATGGACCTCGGCGTGGGCACCGAACGCCTCGGCGACCGCGTCGTCAACCAGCACCTCGGGCGCCTCGAGCCCAAGTTCAACAAGTGCATCGAGACCTCTGCGATGCACTACGACGGCGACATCAAGGGCGAGCTCGACTTCGTGCTCTCGATCAAATCTTCGGGCAAGGTTGGCGGCGTAACCGTCAAGGGGTCCAAGAGCCTGCGTGATAGTGGCGTGGTCCCGTGCGTCCGCAAGGTCGTGTATGGTCACCGCTTCCCGAGCTTCGACGGCGCCACGATGGGCGTCGACTATTCGTTCAAAGTGAACTGACATGCGCAAGGCCACGTACGCGGGCGTCTTTCTCATCGCGATGGCGACCCTGGTGACCGAGGTGTTGCTGACGCGCATCACGTCGGTGGTGGCCTGGTACCACCTCGCGTTCTTCGTCATCTCGCTGGCGATGCTCGGCATGACCGCCGGCGCGGTCATCGTCTTCGTTCGTCCCACGTGGTTCCGCGACGAGGACATCACCCAGCGCCTCGTGCAGGGCTCGGGCCTGCTCGCGATCTTGATGCCGGTCGGGGTGTGGGGGGCCATGCAAATTCCCCTCGAGCCGATCACTTCCGCCAGCTCGTTCGCCGAGACGCTCGGGTACGGCACCGCGCTGGCGATCCCCTTCACGGTGAGCGGGGTCGTGCTCACGCTCGCCCTCACTCGGGCAGGACTTCCGCCGGGGCTCGTGTACGGGGTCGACCTCGTCGGCGCGGCCGCGGGCTGCGTCGTCGTCATCCCCTTGCTCGACCTGGTCGACGCACCCAGTGGCGTGCTGATCGGCAGCGGACTCGCAGCACTCTCGGGCTACGCGTTCGCCCGCGGTGGGGACGACGAGGTTCCGAGCAACCACAAGCTCGGCCTGCTGGGTTTGACCGTCCTGCTCATCGGAGGCGGCATCGGCAACGCCTCCAGCGACGGTGCGCTGGTGTACCCGCGCTACGTCAAAGGCTTCGAGGATGTCCGCTCGCTGCACGCGTTCCGCGAGTGGAACACCTACTCCCGCGTGACGGTCGACGACACGATAGAGGCCCCGCCCGCGCTGTGGGCACCATCGCGCAAGCTGCCCGAAAAGCTCGGGCAACCGATTCCCCAGCGCTTCGTGAAGATCGACGGCGCAGCTGGCACGATGATGGCGGCGCTGGATACCGACCCGTCCGACGAGCAGCCTGGCAACCCGAACGATCACCGCTACCTCGCGTGGGACGTCACCTCGTTCGCGCACCTTCTCCGTCCCGACGGCGCGGCCGCGGTCATCGGCGTCGGGGGCGGGCGCGACGTGCTCGAAGCGGTGCGCGTGGGACACGAAGAGGTCGTCGGCATCGAACTCAACGACCTGATCGTGCACCTGCATGAGGGTCCGATGCGAGAGTTCTCCGGCATTGCCGACCTTCCGGGCGTCACGCTCGTCAACGACGAAGCCCGCTCCTTCATGGCTCGAGACAAGCGTCGCTACAAGGTGATCACGATGTCGCTCATCGACACCTGGGCGGCGACCGGCGCGGGCGCGTACGCGCTGTCCGAGAACGGCCTGTACACCCGCGAAGGCTGGCGCATCTTCCTCAGCCGCCTCGGGCCCGGCGGCATTTTCACGGTGTCGCGGTGGTACAAGCCGACCTCGCCGGGCGAGACCACGCGGATGTTGGGCCTTGCGATGGAGACCCTGTGGTCGTTTGGGGTCGAAGACCCGCGCAAGCACATCGTGCTGCTGCAGAACCAAGCCATCGCCACCTTGCTCGTCGCCGCCGAGCCCTTCTCCGACAAGGACATCGACCGCGTGCAGAAGCAGGCGGTCAAGCGTGGCTACAACATGCTGCTCACGCCGCGGCGGCTTCCGATGAATCCGATGCTGCGGCAGATGGCGGAGATCGACAGCCGCGATGCGTTGTGGACCTGGGCCGAGGCGCAAGACCTCGACTTCACTCCGCCCACCGACGAGCGGCCGTTCTTCTTCAACATGCTGCGCCCCAGCGCGTGGCTGGCCCGTGGCGAAGAGGTCGGTGAGCTCGACCACGCGTTCTTGGGCAACCTCTACGCAACCCAGACGCTGATTTACGCGACGCTCGCGTCGGCTCTACTCACGCTCTTCGCGGTCGTCATCCCGCTGCTGTGGCGCCGCAAGGACCTCGCGCGCTACGGAATCGCCGACGTAGGTGCGTCGTGCCTGTACTTCGCGCTGATCGGCCTGGGCTTCATGTTCGTGGAGATGGGGCTTCTCTCGCGGCTGAACGTCTTCATCGGCCACCCCACGCTCGCGCTGGCCTCACTGCTGGGAGGCATCATCTTCTTCACGGGCGTCGGCAGCTTGCTGTCGGGGCGCATTCCGATGGACAACCCCACGGTTGCCCGGCTCTACCCGCTGCTGCCCGCGGTGCTCGTCGTGATCGTTGCGCTGTCGATCGACCCCGTCATGCGTTCGCTCGCCAGCGCCTCCACGGGCGTCCGCGTGCTCGCGGGCGTCGGCGTCGTCGGATTGCCTGCGCTCGGTATGGGGCTGGGCTTCCCGCTCGGTCTTCGCCTCGTCGGCCGCCTTGCGACGGACGGTCGACCGGACCTTGGACCATGGATGTGGGGCGTCAACGGTGCCTGCGGCGTGGTGGCCAGCGGCCTCGCGCTGACGTGCTCGATGGCGTACGGAATCGCCGCGACGCTCTACGCGGGAGCCGTGTGCTACGTCGCGTTGTTGGCCTGCACGGCTTGGCTGGCGCGCAGCCGAACGTGATAGCGTCCGCGTCATGCTCGGAAAGGCCTTGTTGTGGCTCGCGATTGCGGCCCCTGCTGCGCCCGCGTCGGATGCCGACGCCTCCACGACGACCGAGTCCACGACGACCGCCTCCACGCCCGAAGACCCTGACCGCACGTACCAGGGTGCCACGGCGGTGCAGGCTGCCGAACCCGACGCCAACCCTGACTTCGGTCCTGAACCGGAGCCCGAACCCGAGCCGGAGCCCGTCGTTGCGGCACCACCTCCGCCCCCGCCCCTGCCCGCCGTGGAGCCCTCGCGCGAGCAGCCTCGTGCGCTGACGGCCATCGCCGGGGTGCCCGACGATGAAGTCGCTTCACTCGGCAAGGGCGCCATCAAGTTCTACCCAGGCATTCAAGTCCGCAACCAGATCGGGTGGATCTCCGACTTCACGCTCGACCGCGACGCAGAGCGCTACGAGGAGGGTGGGTTCTCGACCGGTCGCATCCGGTGGAATCCCAAGCTCGAGGTTCGCCAGAACTTCCGCGTCGTCGGCATGCTCGACCTGGCCAACGGCCGGTGGGCCCCCTCGGGCAGCGAAGATCCGGTCATCGACGAGATCATCGACCGGGGCCACCCGCCCGACCGCGCCGACCTCACCATCGTCGCCCCGCGAGAGCTGTACATCGAAGCGCGCCTGCCCTTCGCGCTCATCCGCTTCGGACAGCAGGCGTTCACGTGGGGCCAAGGCATGCTCGCGAACGACGGCAACAACGTCGACCGCTTCGGCGACATGCGCTTTGGCGACGACGGTCCCGGCGACATCTACGAGCGGCTGCTCATCGTCACCAAGCCGTTCGCGTACCGGGCCGGCAACATCAAGCACCTCGCCATCGGTATCGGCGGTGACCTCGTCTTTCGCGACGAACGTTCGGTCTTGACCGAGGGCGACATCACCGGCCAGGCACTGCTCATCGTGCGATGGCAGCCCGATGACGAGCCCAGCACCTGGCTCGGCGGCTACGCGGTGTATCGCAACCAGACCACGGCCGACGACGGAGACGTCTACGCGAACGACGACGACCTCGAGGTTGGTGCGTTCAACCTCGCCGGCCAAGGCACCGCCTGGATGCGCGACGATTTCCAGCTGATCGGCGCGTTCGAGAGCACGCTGATCACCGGTCGTACCACCATTGCCCGCGACGAGAACGGTACCCACAAGGTGCTGCAAGGCGGCGCGGTGGCACGAGGCTTCTTGGGAAACCACAAGACGTGGCTCGTCGGCGGCGACTTTGGCTACGCCAGCGGGGATCCCAACCCCACCGACCGCTGGATCAACAACTTCACGTTCGACAGCGGGCACACAGTGGGTCTCGTGCTCTTCAAGCAGGTGCAAGGCTGGCGAACCGCGCGCAGTGAGATGCTTGCGACCGACGGCGAGCTCACCGGCGAGCCCCTCAACGGGACGCAGTTCATTCCGACCCGCGGCGGGGTTAGCAACGCGATCTACGCCCATCCCAAGTTCCGCTACGCGCTGTGGGAACAGCTCGAGATCTGGGGTGGACCGCTGTTCGCCGCGGCGCCTGTCCCCGTCGTCGATCCGTTCGTCACGCGCCTCAACGGCGGCACCCCGACCAACTCCGTCAGCGGTGACGGCGAGAGGCGCTACTACGGCACCGAGCTCGACCTCGGCGTTCGAGCCCGCTTCGACATCAACGACTTCTGGCTGCAGGCGGGACTGCAGGGCGGGCTGCTCTTGCCCGGGCGCGGCATCGCCAACGAGGTCGGCAACACCGACGGCCCCGTGGGCGCCGTCTGGTTCCGCACCGAAATCCGCTACTGACCGAGGCGGGCCGTGAGCGCGCTCGACCTGTCTTGGCGCTCCGGCCTGCTGCTTGCCGTCAGCACGCCCGCGCTCGCAGCCGGCATTGCGCTTGCGCTGCGCGACGTGGAACGCAAGGCAGGGCTCTTTCTGCTCGGCTTCATCTGCGCCGCGCTGTTGAGCGTCACGCCGCAGATCATCGGCTTCAGCGGATTCTATGGGCGGTGGCCCGGCCTGACCTTCGCGCCGTTTGCCGCCGAGCTCTACCTACCGGGGCTCTTTCATGCGCACGCGTCCGCGCTGATGCGCGGGCACGCATCACGGCTTTGGCTGTGGTTGCTACCGGGCTTCGTACAGACGACGTATTTCTTCGCCGCGTTCCTCGGCTTCGAGGACTATCGCGCCAAGTGGGCGTTCAACGACGCGGTTCACGAGCCGTACATCGTCCCGATCGAGACGACGCTGTCCCTTGGCCTCACCGTGGCGGCGCTCATCGCCACGACGCGACTGCTGAAGCGATACCGAACATATCTCGACGCGACCGAATCCGCCGAAGCGCTCTTCGATCCCCGCTGGATCACCGCCTGCGTTCGCTGGGTCGTTGCCATCACCGCGCTGTGGGGCGGGCTACAGCTGACCTCGCTGCTGATCGCCCCCGTCAGCTACGTCGATGGTTACGCCGTCCACTTGGCGGTGATGACGCTCTTCTCGGGGCTTGCCGTCGCGGCCCTGGCCGGCATCCGTGAGCCGTTCCCGAAGCTGGGCGCCGTCGCGCTCGACGACCCCGCCACCCTGCCAACCCCTGCGCCCCTCGATCCGGACCCTGGGTCCGGCCAGAGGGGCGAAAGCGCGCACACGGTCGCAGACGCCGACGAACCGGACGCCGACGCGCCACCGGTGGAGCCCGAGCCCGCCGCGCTTATGGATCGGGACCGTGGGTCCGATCGTGCGCGAAACTGGGCGGCCCTGGGCGCCCAGCTAGAGACCCGGCTTCGGGACGAGCGCTGGTATACCGAGCCCCGATTGTCGATCCGCGACGTCGCGCGGCGTATGGGCACGAACGAGACGTATGTATCTCGGGCGCTCAATGACGGCCTAGGCGTCACCTTCAAGGCCTGCGTGCACGGCATGCGGGTCGAGCATGCCAAGCGGCGGCTACGCGAGAGCGACGAGCCGGTGCTGGCGGTGGGCCTGGACGCCGGCTTCTCCTCGAAGTCGACCTTCAACCGGGTCTTCCGGGACGTCGCGGGACTGACGCCGACGGCGTATCGGACGTCCCAAGTTCGGGAATCCGCGTCCCAATCCCCGAACTGAGGCGCACCGGACCCAGGGTCCGAGCACTACGAAGGCGTCGGCGCGGCCCAGCGAACCCGCCCGACCCGCTTCCGATGCTTCTGCTCACCGCCACCCTCACCTCCGTTCTGTCCCTGGGTCCGTCGGCCGACCCCGCAAACGTCTCCGCGGAGATGCTCTCCACCGATGCCGTACGTGCGGACGTGGCGGTCGCCCGCGAAGCCTACGAGCGCGTCCACCCTGGATACGACCGATACACCAAACGCGCACAGCTCGACGCGGCCTGGGACGACATCGTGGACGATGCCGAGGCCGCCAATGGCATGACCCTGGGTACGTTCTATCTGCGGCTGCAGGCGACGCTCGCGCTCATCCGATGCGACCACACCAAGGTGGAGCTGTCCCCCGCGCAGGTGAAGCGGCGTGAGACAGACCCCGTCTACCTGCCCGCGGTATGGGAGGTCGTCGACGGACACGCCTTCGTGCTCGCCGCCACTGACGCGGCCCTCCAGCCGCGCGACGAACTACTCGCGATCGACGGCGTTGCGATCCCCGATCTCATCGCACGCTACGGTGCGCTCGTCCCGATCGACGGTTTCACCGAGCACGCCCGCGAGCGAGAGTACGGCTCGTCGAGCGAGTTCCGCGGCGGCGTGCTCGAGCACTTTCGCATCGAAACCGAAGACATCCCGGCCATCGCCATCCTGACCGTACAGACCGGCGATGGCCCAACCCGCGAGGTGTCGGTCGACCGCGTTGGCCTCGAAGCCTGGAAGCAGGCCCAAGCGCTCGTGCGTCCGTTCCAGCTCGACTTCCGCGACGCGGTCACCTTCGAGCCGCTGGGCGATGACGCGGCCTACCTACGCGTCGACACCTTCGTGAACTACCGAAACACGGTCCGACCCGACCGGATCTACGATCCGATCTTCGCCCAGCTCCGTCGCGAGAACCGCTCGACCCTCATCCTCGACTTACGCAACAACGGGGGCGGCTCAGCCGACGCGCTGGAGCGATTGTACGCGCACCTGATGCCGCATGGCCGCTCGGCTCGACTCGTCCGCGAGGTCAAGATGGTGACGAACAACCTCGATGGCCTCCGCGAATACCTGTGGACGTGGTCCAAGCGAGCGCTCAATCCCAAGCGCTGGTGGTTCCGTGCGAACGATGACGGCACGTATACGCTGCGTCGGTTTCTCGCCACGACGACGCGTCGCATTCGGCCAGACCGCTGGGCCTTTCGCGGACGTATCATCGTGCTGACGAGTCACGCCAATGCCTCGGCGGTCTCCACGTTGATGGCCAAGCTCAGCGACCAGGAGAACGTGACGGTCGTGGGCGAGCCCACCGGCGGCAGTGCCGAAGGCGTGACCGCCAACATCCTCTACTTCCTGCGGCTCCCCAACTCGAAGATCGTGGGCCGCCTTCCAGCCCAGCGCATCTACAACGACGTGGAGACGTTCACGCCGGGCATGGGTGTATCGCCGGACGTACAGATGCTTCGGACGGCCGACGACGCGCGCACCGGTCGAGATCGCGCGCTCGAGCACGCGCTCTCCTTGGCCGGCCAGGCCCCCGACGCACTGTCGCACTGACGGGAATGCTCCCGG
This sequence comes from uncultured Nannocystaceae bacterium, assembly GCA_964432695.1. Classification (GTDB taxonomy): domain Bacteria; phylum Myxococcota_A; class Polyangia; order Nannocystales; family Nannocystaceae; genus CAJXVA01. The sequence goes on along the minus strand of CAYSPB010000020.1, from coordinate 12,780 downwards.
TGTCCGGTCGGTCCATCCTGCATGGTCGGACTCGTCGAGCTGGGCATCATCGCGTTGGTCCTTGCCCTGAACGTGGCCTGGCTCGTGGCCCTGGTCGGCGCCGCCATGTTCGACCGAGAAGTCTGGCACGCCGCCGGCCGGGACAAGACGACCTGGATCTTGTTTATCGCGCTCTTCGGAGCGCTCGCGGCACCGATCTACCTGCTGTTCATTCGTCGCGAGCTCCGACGCGTCGCGACGCAGGTCTAGCAGAACGATGAATCGACGCAGGCGCCGTACGGCACCCCATCGAGGACTGCACAGCACCCGCTGGAGCAGTCTTCGTCGTTGGTACACACCGATGCGCACGTTGCCTCTTCACCGGTCGCGACGCAGACGCTGCCGCCGACGGGGTACGCAGCATCAAAGAGGCAGCACGCATCACTTCGCGTGCAGGGTTCTTCGAACTCGATGCACACGCCGCCCTCACCCTCTGGAAGGGGCTCGTCTTCGGGCGCCCGCTCCTCGAGGATCGACGGGTCGAAATGGTTCGGGTCGAAGCAGCCGACCAGGGCGAAGGAGGCGAGGAGAAGGGAGGCACGAACGACGGCGGGGAGAAGCATGGCGAACTCGTCTTCGCCTTCAACGTAGGGACCGCGACTCGACTCGACGGCTTAAGGTGCGCTTAAAGCCTCATGAAATCGGCTTGATGTTGAGCGCCATCGGCATGCGAGACTGCCGTCATGCTCGACCTCCACCGAACCCTCCCCCTCGTGCTCTCGCTCCTATGTGCGGCCGCCTGCGGCGATGATGGGTCCACTGAGAGTGGCACCGAAGCCGCTGCAGACTCCGCCGCGGACGGCGGAGAACCGGCCGGTGCAAACTGTCCATCCCGCTGCGCGATGGTCTCGACCGCCTGCGGCGCGCCTGCCGACATTGCGACCGCTGCCTGCGCCGACGTGTGCGGCTCGAGCCCCACCGAGGCTCAGCTCGAGTGCCTCGAGAGCAGTAGCTGTGCGGAGCTGACCGGCCTGCTCGGGGGACAGACGGTCTGCGGCATCGGCGACCCAGGCAACACCTCGAACACCACCAACGGGTCCGGTCCGTCGACGACGACCACCACCACGAGCACGACCGACAGTCCCGACACGTCGACCCCCGGCGGCATGCTGGGGGATCCCTGCGACTGCGGGAATCCAACGGTCTTGTGCGAAGGGACCGAGAACGGCTGCCAGTTCAGCTTCTCCGGCGAGTCATACTCGTGCTTGGTCAACAGCGGCGACGTGTCCACCGGGGTCTGCACCCAGACCTGCGACCCCGACAACGATCAGTGTTCCGAGGGCGTCTGCAGCCCAGAGATCGACTATCTCCAGGGCAACACGTTCTACGTCTGCAAGTAGGCGGACCACACCACGCCGCAGCGGCCCACTTCGAACCGCGGTCCGGGGATGAAACCATCGCCGCGGTTCACTACGTGGATCGCAGCCGTGTCCCGCCTCGTTGCCGCCTCCATCCTTGTGCTGCTCGCCAGCTGCGACGCCAGCACCGAGCCCTTCGCCGACGAGTCCGGCAGCGCCGAAACCACCGGCATGCCGAGTACGGCGGATCCAGATGATCCCAGCGCGCCGACGACCGACCCCAACGATCGCTCTGATGGATCCGGAACATCTTCGACACCGGACCCATCCAGCACCGGCGGCGCAGACGAGAGCAGCACAGGGACGCCGGTCGACCTGTGTGCGAACGTGATGTGCGACGCTCCGCAGGTCTGCCTCGACGGCGCCTGCGTCGAACCTGAGGATCTTCCTCCCCCGCCACCAACATTCTCCGATCCCGCCGAAGGATGTCCGGAAGGGACGGTCAACGCGAACGGCCTCTCCGACCCGATGCGCCCGCTGAACCTCTGCGTGCCCGCGTGCGACCTTTCTGCCGGGACCATCTTCGACGCGTGCCCCCAGCCCGACAGCGGTACGGCCGTCGCGGCATGCTTGTTTGGACCCGACGAGAACGGTGGCACGTGCGAGAACTACGGCGATGCATGCGAGACCGAGGGCCAGTGGTGCATCCGTCCGCTGCTGCAGACGCATCTGTGTCTCGTTGCGGACCTTTGCGTGCTCGACTGCTCCGAGGAGCGAAGCTGTCCCAACGGCATGAGCTGCAGCGATGGCCTTTGCGAGTTCGCGACCGACTGATCCTGCGCGAGACCGCGTGCCCACGAAGGACACGCTCAAGCTCACGTCCGGCGAGAACGACGCCGCCTCGAGGTGCGATATAAGCGCACTCTGGGCCGCGCGTCGGTTCGGAAGGGGAGGATGCTCGTGTCGACACCACGCTCGTGGCTTTTGGGTCTGTCCATTCTCGGCGCTGCGGGATGCAGCCCGGCCGAAGGCTTGCTGCCAGCGCCCGACGCAGACGTCACCGTCAAGTTCGACTTCGACGCCCGCCCGCTTCCCGAAATCCCGCTGCCCAACGACATCGCGACGCGTCCATCCGACGACGCGCTGACTGGCATGCGACTCAACGCATCGGTGATCGCCCCTACCAACATGGAGGCGCGCACCCGGACGCTCATCGACGGTCTCGACGGCTGGGGCCTGTATCAGCCGATCACGATCCCCTTCACCGACGACATCGACCCGATGTCCGTGGTGAACCGTCACCGTGACGCCGACTACGACACCACCGACGACGCCGTCTACCTGGTCAACATCGACCGCGACTCCGACGAGTTCGGCCGCGTCCATCACCTCGACTTCGGCAACGGCAACTACCCCGTCATTCTCGAGCGCCGCGACAAGTACGGCAGCAACGATCCGCGCGGCGACTCGATGTCGCTGATGTTCGAGGAGACCGACGAGGACCTCAACGGCAACGGCCGCCTCGACCCCGGCGAGGACGAGAACCACAACGGCGTGCTCGACGACGGCGAGGACCGCAACGGCAACGGCGTGCTCGACCTGCCCGAGGACACCGACGCTGACGGCGTGCTCGACAAGCCCAACTACCTGCCGGGCCACTCCCCCGCGGCGGACGACCTCATCGGCCGTGCGGACGCCCTGATGACATTCTACGAGAAGCAGACCCACACGCTCATCGCCCGCCCGATGACGCCGCTGCAGGAGCAGACGACGTACGCGGTGGTCGTGACGCGGCGCATTCGCGATGCCAACGGTGAGCCCATTGGCTCCCCCTTCGCGTACGTCAACCACGCCGCGCAGACCCGAACGCTCGAGCCGCTGCTCGAAGTCCTGCCCGAGGGCCTCGATGAAGGCGACATCGCGTTCGCGTTTCCATACACGACGCAGTCGGTCACGTCGGACTGGGTTGCCGTGCGCGAAGGTCTGTACGGCCACGGCACGCAGTCCCACCTGGCCGAGGACTTCCCCGCCGAGCTCGCGCAGCTGTTTGCGCTCAAGGACGTCTCGGCCGGGTCGAGGTTCGAAGGACGCTCCCCGTTCGTGCTGCATCACGAGGACTGGCAGGCCGTACTCACGCTTGCGGCGATCGCTCTGCTCGGCCTCGACGGCAGCTCCGAGCAGGCCAAATCGATGCTCGACAGCCACAACTACGTCGACTTCCACGCGATGGGCACGTACCAATCGCCGCAGCTATTCGACCGGTTCGACGAAGACGGGCAGCCGCTGAACCTCGACCTGCAGTCGTGGCCCAGCGACCTACATCGCCAGCCCGTCAGTGCCCGCGCCGAAGAGGTTCCGTTCTGGGCGGTCATCCCTCGCAAAGAAGTCTCCGCGCGTGGCGAAGGCAAGATGGCTCCGGTCGTCCTGCTCGGCCACGGCTACACGAGCAACCGTGTCGGCGAGATCATCGGCTTCTCGGGCTTCTTGTCGATGTTCGGCGTGGCGACCGTGTCGACCGACAACGTCAGCCACGGCCTAGGGCTGGCGGAAAGCGACATCGGGCAGCTCCGCGGGCTGCTCGAAGGCAACGGCCTGGGTCCCAGCGCCGAAGCCGTCGAGTTCGTTCGCGGCGGATTCGTCGACGACGACGGCGACGGAGAGCCCGACCGCCACTTCCAGGACCTCGACCGCGACGGCGTCGTCGACAGCGGCGCGGACTTCTGGACCTCGTACCTGTTCCACACCCGCGACAACATGCGGCAGAGCTCGCTGGACTACATGCAGCTCATCCGCATCATTCGCAGCTGGGACGGCGTGAAGACCTGGCCGATGGATACCAACGGCAACGGTCTCGCGGACGACCTCGCCGGCGACTTCGACGGAGACGGCGTCGTCGACATCGGCAGTGAGTCGCCGATCTACATGCTCGGCGCATCGCTAGGCGGCATCATGGCCACAACGCTCGGTGCGGTCGAGCCCGAGGTCGAGGCCATCGTGCCGATCGCGGGCGGCGGCCGCTTGGCAGACGTCGGCGCGCGCTCGCTGCAGGGCGGCGTGCCCGATGCCGTGATGATGCGGGTCATGGGCCCGACCTTCCAGGTCACCGTCAACGACGACGGCTCCGCCCGCGTCTTCACCCAGTTCACAGAACTCAACAACCTCATCGACGTCCCCATTCGCACGCTCGTCCCCCCCTCGGCCGTCGACACAGAAGGCCGCCAGGGCTCCGACGTTGCGCTACAGCCCGGCGACACCATGCTCGCGACCAACGTGGTCAACGGCGAGGTGGCCTGCGCCTACGTGCTGCCCGACGAGGCCGACAACGGCGTGTCCGGTCGTGCTCGCGTGGCCTTGCCCTCCGACGTAGGCGACGCGGTCCAGCTTTCGTTCTACCGCGGCCCCGTGCTCGAAACGGGGAGTGACGAGTGCGAACTGCTCGAAGACCCGGGCGACCCGCTCATCGTCATCGACCAGATGCAGACGCCCTTCGACGCCGAAGGCAACCCGTACACCCTGGAGGGCGTGCCCATCCCCGGTGGCCCGCTCACCGCACTGGCCGAAGGCCTCGGCCTCGACCGCAACAAGCCGGAGCTGCGCCGCTTCATGGGCCTAGGCCAGATGATCCTCGACCCGACCGATCCTGGCGTGGTCAGCCGCTACCTCGCGCAGGACAGCGTCGAGTACCCCAACGTGGGCGACGAGACCGGCGCCCGGTACCTCATCGTCACCACCATCGGCGACATGAACGTCCCGGCCCACTCGGGCGTGACGGTCGCGCGTGCCGCAGGCGCCGTCGACTACCTCAACGTCGACCCTCGCTGGGGCGTTCCGCCAAACCAGGTGCTCATCGACACTCACAACACCGAGGCCGTCAACACGCTCGGACGGCACGTCTTCGGCACCACGCCGGAGACCGACGAAGAACGGTCGCTGCTCGGCCTCGATGGAAGCCTCGGCGTGCACGTCGACGTCGAGAACTTCTCCGAGGGCGACGACATCTGGGGCGAGGACATCCCTCGTCTCGACGAGCCGCTGCGCTTGGTCAGCACGACCGACGCCTACGGTAACGACACGGGTGGCTACTCGGGCGCCGTCTTCCCGTACGCGATCCCGCAGGGCCAACACGGCTTTGCGCTGCCTGGGCAGATGACCGACTGGGCCAAAGAGCTGTGTGACCCTGCCGAGCAGTCCTGTGCCGACGCGGACGTCATCGGCGAGACCTACGACGTGGGCTGGGCGATGTTCCACATGCTGGGCACGTTCCTGCTCAACCCCGACCGCAACCCGCTCGATGCGCGCTGCTGGACCAAGGAAGCCTGCAACGACCTGCCGCCGACGCCGCCGCTGCGCGATGCGTCGACGCTTCCTTAGCGGGGTACGCCGCCACCAGCGCCCCGGTCTCTGCGCCGGGGTGTTTTCGTTGGTTCACAGCGAGGCGGGCTCGAACATCGCCGACTCGCACGACCAGCTGCCGAAGAACACGAACTTCCGGCGACACGTGATGTCGACCGGTCCCACCGTGGTCTTCCAGTTGTAGTAGCGGCCGAACACGTCGCTGCGAATCTCTCGGGGCCGCTCTTGCTTGAGCAGGCAGCGCGCGTCCACGTCGCATGCGACCGCCTTGGCGATGTGTTCGGTGGACTCGGGATCCGAGGTGTTCTGATAGCCCTGGTAGGCGAGCAGAATACAGATGCCGAGCACGACGTACCCGAACAGAGCCTTGATGCTGTCCATCCCGCTCCGATCGTGGCACGCCGCAGCGACCGAGGTCAAAACGCGATAGCGTGAGGCGTGGACGTCCGCTACACCGACCCTTGCATCACCGTTGCGCAGGAGTTCGAGGGTGCGCGCGACGCTGCGACACCGACCGATCGGTTGCGATCGATCCGGCGGAGCGCACATGCGTTTCGGGAGCGTTTTCGCGGCGGACCCAAGACCACCTTCTTCGCTTCGTTCGACGTGATCAAGGCGCCCTACCCGACCAAGTACGGGCTGCGAGACGCGTGTACCCACCCCGCGCCGTTCCTGCACATCCTCAACCGGACCTTCATCGCGCAGTTCGAAACCGACAACGGGCTCAAGACCCTCATCGCCGAACCACTCGATCGGCTCGGCAACGCGCGCACGCCTTTCTTCGCCGACCTGGCGGCCAAGCTTGGCGGCCCGCGAAGCCGCATTGCGCAGACCTTCTGGCCCAACCTCGCCGACACCGACTCGATTCTCGCGTCGGTCGGACTGCAGCCCGAGGACATCGACTACGTCACCTACGACCACCTGCATACGCAGAACGTGGCGGCGTGGCTCGGCGGCGAGCGGCCGTACTTTCCCAACGCCAAGCTACTCGTCACCCCGCAGGAGTGGGCGTCGGCCAAGGCCCCACTGCCCTACGACGCCCGCTGGTATTGCCCCAACGGGCTCGCAGGCGTTCCCGAGTCGAGGGTGCAGTTTTTCGAGCACGACATCGAACTCGGCGGCGCGGTGGCGATGCTGCGCACGCCGGGGCACACCGAGGGCAACCACTCGATCGCGGTCCACACCGACGAGGGCATCTTCGTCACCTCCGAGAACGGCGTGGCCGCCGACGCCTACGCGCCCGAGCACTCGCGCATCCCGGGCCTTCGCAAGTTCGCCAAGCGCACCGGCGCCGAGGTGATTCTCAACGGCAACACGCTCGAGCGCACCATCGACCAGTACCTCTCGATGGTGCTCGAAAAAGAGGTCGCAGGCCCCTCGAAGCGCAACCCCGACTTCCCCAACGTCGCGCCCAGCTCCGAAATGACCTCGCACCTGTTCTCGCCGGGGCTCTCGCCCACCTTCCATCTTGGTGCCGTTCGCTTCGGTACGCCCCGTCGCCCACAGGCTCGATCGAACGCAGCATGAGCGCCGCCAAGGTCCTGATCACCGGCTGCGCGAGCGGCATTGGGCTCGCGCTCGCGGACCGGCTCGCCCGCGCCGGCGCCTCCGTCTTCGCCACCGACGTCGACGGGGAGACACTCCGCGAGGAGGCGCAGCGCCGTGCGTGGCCCGACGACCGCATCCACACCGCAGCGCTCGACGTGCGCGACGCGACGCGCTGGGCTGCCGCCGAGAAGGCCGCCCGCGCCGCGATGGATGGACTCGACACGTTGATCAACGTCGCGGGCGTCATCCGGCCCGCGTGGGTGCACGACCTCGGCCTCGACGACGCGCCTGCAGGTCGACGTGAACCTGATGGGCGTCATCGCTGGCATGGGCGTCGTCACGCCAGGCTTCGTACAGCAACGACGCGGACACATCATCAACGTCGCCTCCATGGCCGCCCTCGCTCCGATCGAAGGCATCGCCGTCTACTCGGCCACCAAGTACGCCGTGCGCGGCTACTCGCTCGCCGCCGCCCAAGAGCTGCGCCGAAAGGGCGTCGACGTGACCGTCGTCTGCCCCGACGCCGTGCGCACGCCCATGCTCGACATGCAGGAGACCTACGAGGAAGCCAACATGACCTTCAGCGGTCCGCGCGAGCTCTCGCCCGAAGAGGTTGCCGATGCCGTCGTCGAGGCCATGACCACGCGCCCGCTCGAGCTCTATCTGCCCAAGCACCGCGGCTGGCTCGCCCGCGTCGTCGACGTCTTCCCCCGCTCCGCCGAAACGATCGGCGGCATGTTCCGCAAGAAGGGCGCCCAGCGAAGAAGCGAGCTGCTCGACCGCAAGCGAGAGGGCTGAGCGACGCGACTGCGCTCGATGCAGTCACCCGCCGAGCAGCTTCGCAAGCTCGTCATCTTCAGCCGACAGGAGCGCCGACGCAAGTCTCGCTTCGTGCTCCTCGAGAGAAGACGCAATGCCCTGGTCGCAGAGAAAGACCTCTTTCGCTTCTCGGAAGGACAGTCCGTACACCGTCCGAAGGAGTCCGATCCTCTCGATCGCGGTGAGACCTCGCGTTCTCGCGTGTTCGCAAGCCTGCTGCGGCGTCATGCCGCGCTCTCGAAGCTCAACGAACTGTGGATGGTCATTCGCGCTCATGGCGACGTGGTCAACCAGCTCATCGGCGTGACCCCTGACAGCCTAACAAGGCGTGGCGCCCACGCCCGACTCGGTCGCGCGGACTCTCCTGCGACCTGGGCGACGATGGGCCCGCTGTTTCTGCGCAGGATAGCAGCCGTGTGCGGGCCGGGTTCGTGGCAGCTGCTACGCTCAGAGCATGCTGACGGCCTGGTCTCGGTGGAAAGAAACCTCGCGCGTGCTCCTGCTCGTGGCGGGGCTGACGACGGCGGGGCTGGTGACGCAGGTCGGAGCGCCCGAAGGAGACACTGTCGTGCGGACGGCTGTGCGCGTGAAGGTCGACTCGGAGGCCGAGCGCGAGGTGGTCAGGGCCGTGATGCTGGACCTGTGGACCGACAGCGACGCGGCGCCGCGCTTCGACGTGGTGGTCGACGCGAATGACATCGAACGCCTGCGTGAGAAGGGCATCGAGGTCGAGGTGCTCGTGCCCGACGTGGACGCGCTGGCCACCGAGGAGCGCGAGAGGCTGGCTTCGGCCGAGGCGGCGCGGCCAGAGAACTGGTTCGCCGAGTACCGGGACTACGAGACGGTCGACGCCTACCTCGACGTGCTCGCCGCGCGCCGCCCTGCATTCGCCCAGGTTGAAGAGCTCGGCGCTTCGGTCGAAGGCCGGCGCATTCGCACCCTGAAGTTCTCGACCGGCGGTGAAGGTCGCGAGACGATCGTGCTCAACGGAGGTCAGCACGCACGCGAGTGGATCTCGGTGATGGCGACCGCGTGCATTGCCGACCGCATCGTGAACGAGTACGACGAGGACCGACGCATCCGCGCGATGCTGGACCGGTTCGATGTCTATGTCGCGCCGGTCATCAACCCCGACGGCTACGTCTACTCGTGGGAGTCCGATCGCTACTGGCGGAAGAACCGCCGGGGTGGCTACGGCGTGGACCTCAACCGCAACTGGTCGGTCGGCTTTGGCGGCAGCGGCTCCAGCTCGAACAAGCGCTCGCAGATCTTCAAGGGCCCGCGCCCCTTCTCGGAGCCCGAGACGCAGGCCCTACGCAACCTCATCACGCGCGAGAAGACCGTCGCCCACATCGACTTCCATAGCTATGGCCAGATGATTCTGTACCCGTGGGCGTACAGCAAGACCCCCGCCCCCGACCGCGAGCGCCTTTCCTCGCTGGCCAACATCATGGCGTCGGCGATCGCCCGCACGCACGGCAAGCGCTACAAGCCCATGACCGGCCGCGACCTCTATACCGCGGGCGGCACGGCGCTGGACTGGTCCTACGGCGAGCGCAACGCTGCGGGCTATACGATCGAGCTTCGCCCAGACGGGGGCCGCCGTGGCTTCGTGCTTCCGCCCGAGCAAATCGGGCCAACGTGCGACGAGAGCTTCGAGGCCGTGCTCGCGATGGCCGACACGCTCGACCGCTAACCCACGCCCTGCCTCCTGCGGTCATGTGTTCCGAGGTGGCACCCTCGGGACTCATCCCGCGCATCCGGCCCGACGGTTCGCCATGTCCGTCTGCAAGGGCACCAACCTTACTTCGAGCTCACGTACGACGTGATGCTAGCGTTCGGCATGGTCGAGCGTCGCGGGTTGATTGGTTTGGCAGCGTCGCTGCTCTTGGGGTGCTCCACGCCGTCGGACGGGGCTGAAGACGCAATCGACGAAACCGACGCCGTTCCCGGCAGCGGGGGAAGCAGTGCGGCAGACCCCGACGATCCGAGTCCAGGCAGTACGAATCCAGGAACCACGACGAGCGACGACCCGACCGGCGGTCCCTCCTCGCCAAGCACCACGAACGCGGACGGGTCCACCTCGGGCAGCTCACCGCCAGCGGACTGCGGCACCGACCTCGCTGCGCAGTTCGATGTCGCGACACTCACCCTCGACGTGCAGGGGCAGCAGGACCAAAGCGTACCCACGATCGTCGCGCCAGGCCTCGATGGCGACCTCTGGGTTGCCTGGACCGACAGCCCCTGGTCGGAAGGTCATCTCTTCGCCCACATTCGCCACGTCGACGCTGACCTCACCATCAGCGACGAGGGTCTCGACATTCCCGACAGCATCGTTCTCGGACTTCGAGTCCTCGACGACGGAGACCTCGCCGTCGCCCATGGACGCCGCACCGGTCCAGAGAGCAGCGATCCGAACTGGGGTGGCTCGCCGAGCGCCCCGGCTGCCAACACCCTGTTCCTCAGCCGCTTCTCGGGACCCGACGAGCTCTTCCGTACCGCCATCCGCGGGGGTGAAGGCTACGAGAACGCCCCGGAATCGACCTGGTTCCTGACCGATGGAACGGGCGCCGCCGTATCGGTCGCCTACGACGGGACCGACTTCGGGCTGTTCTTCATGATCGGCCGACACTTCCGGGATGGAGGCGTGCACCAAGCCGACGAGTTCGTGATGGTCGGTGGCGACGGTACCGTGCACGAGACCTCCCGGAACACCTGGATCAACAGCCATAGCTTTTGGCCCTCAGCACTCTCCGCGGGCGGGTCGATGTACACGCTCACCGTCGCCGATCCATTTCCCGTATGGGGGGTGCGGCTCGGCACGCTCGACGGCGGCACGTTCTCGCAATCGACGGTCTGGCCAACGCCGGACCTCGCCGGCCAGGTGCCCGAGGGCGGCGTGGTCGCGCGGGTAGGAGCGTTGTTCGAGGTGGAGGGTCGACTGGCCGCCGCGGTCCGTACCGCTGTGGACCCTGCCAATCCCGCCGGCGGCGTCAGCGGTCCCCAGCGCGCGCTGCTGCTGACGATGAACCCCGACGGGTCGGACGCGGTCGCCAGCCCCATCGACGACACGCTCCTCGTCGACGTCGAGAACGACCTGGTGGTCGCAGCGAGCCGCTTCGGTGCCGACGCGCTCACGCTGACCGGCGTGGGCCCAAACGCATCCGTCTTCGGCCATGCGCCGGTAGTCGCCCGCGTCCTTGCACCCGACGGCACCCCGCTGACCGAGGGCGTCGAGCTCGACGCGCGACTGGCGTGGAGCAGCGACCCGGTCACGCTTTCGGACGGATCGGCTGCGTGGGCCGCGATTGAGGACAACGTGTCGACCACGCTGCAAATCGCTCGCATCGGCTGCGAGTGAAGCGGCTCAGCTGCCGGGCAGGAACGAGATGGTTGATGCCTCGACCGTGACGCCCTCGGCCATGAGGACTTCGTGTCCCCAGCGCTCGAGCCAGATGACGCGCCGCGCTGACCCATCGTAGAGATACGTGGCGACCCGCGGCTGCTCGGGTCGCTCGTGGCGCCCCGTGGAGGCGGCGCTGGCCTGGCCGCGACGCTGCAGCGTGTAGTCACCGCTGTCGCGCCGCAGGTTTCGCGGGGGCTCTCCGCTGAGGCCGTGGGCCGCAACCGGCTCGACGACGAACCACTCATCGAGGTGCGTACCGCCGACGAGCCACCGTCGCTTGGTGCCGTCGACCATGTTGACGACCGTGGTGGTGTTGAGCCCTTCTCGGAGCAGCACCAGCCCATCGACGAGATAATCGCCGTCGCCCTCGCTTCCGGCTTCGACCAAGACGACGTCACGCTGGCGCAGGGTGCCCAGTCCGAGGTCACCGCGTGGGCCAGTGTCCCCGCCGAGTTGGCGAGGTGCGACCGCCCCCGGCCGTGACTTTGGATGTGCAAGTCGTTGCGCAACGAGTTCACGCACGCGGCGGGTGCCCGCATCGTCCGGGGGTGCACCCGAGGCGGCCGCCAAAGCGACCGGCGGCCCGTGTCCCTCATCGATCGCACGTCGTCCCTCGCCCCAGTCCCGCAACCGGCGCGCGGCGAGGACGCCTACCCAGAAGGCGCCTGCTATGGCCATGGCGGCGAGCAAGGAAGCAACGGTCAGCATGACGGATCCTCACCGATCTACCACGCCATCGAGGCTGCGGCCGCTCCGAGACGGTCCGCATGACACTGCCGATAGTGGACTTTCAGCACGTTCGGCAGCCATCTGCTCACCTTGACGGGTCTGGTCGGCCGCCGATACAAGTCGACCGCGTCGCGGCGGGTTTTGCTCTCGCGCACCCCTTGCCCCGGGCGGCGCCTTGCGTGCGATGGAGCCGACTCCCTGGGATCCCGAAGGCGTGACGGTCGTTCTCGACCCTGATGGTCAGCTCGTGGGCGGTGCCCAACCGAGCGACCTCGACACGAAGCAGTTTTACAAGATGCTGGTCGCGGCGCGATGCCTCGACCTGCGCCTCGCTCGCAGCGGCCTGCCGATGTGGGCGTCGGCCGCAGGCGAAGAGGCCGCGCTGGTCTCGACCGCGATGGTCAGCCGCGAGCGCGACTGGATCTACGCCGGCTTCCGCGATGTCGCGGTCTCCCTCGCGCGCGGGCTCGAGCTCGATGCCGTCGTGTCCGGTCTGTTCTCAGGCGAAGCGGCCAGCCCCGGGCGCATCGCGTCGGCCACGCATCGCATCGCATCGCCGACCGACGCGCTCGGCATGCATCTCGCACT